>JBAVTI010000308.1:0-14380 GCA_049696055.1 Paracoccaceae bacterium
GGCGTGCTGCCCGACGGCTTTTACGCGCTTTCCGGCACCTTCGTGTTCGGCCTGCCGATCACCGCCTACTATGTCGTGGCCATCACCGTAGCCCTCTGGATCATCCTCGAATACACCCCCGTCGGCCGCTACCTTTATGCCATCGGTGCCAACCAGCGCGCGGCAGAACTCAACGGCATCCCCACCCGCAAATTCGTGGTCGGCGCTTTCGTCACCTCGGGCCTGCTTACCGCTCTTACCGGCGTCTTGCTCGCCTCGAAATTGCGCATCGGCCAAGCCTCGGTGGGCCTCGAATTCCTGCTGCCCGCCCTTGTCGGGGCCTTCCTTGGCTCCACCACCATCAAGCCGGGCCGCGTCAACGTCTGGGGTACCATAGTCGGCGTGATGATCCTCGCCGTTGGTATCTCCGGCATCCAGCAATTCGGCGGATCCTTCTGGGTCGAGCCGATGTTCAATGGCCTGACCCTGCTGATCGCCATCGGCATCGCGGGCTATGCGCAACGCAAAAAAGGCGCTGCGAAAAAGTAAGTAAAAACGCATCAACGGGAGGAATGACTATGCTGAAACGTAATTTTATGAAGGCGCTGCTGGCAAGCACGATGATCGTCGCTGTGGCTTTGCCAGCCGTTGCCCAAGATATGGCTTTTGACGGCCCGACCACCGGCCCGGTTGCTGCTGAGGGCAAGACAATCGTTGTTCTGGCCGGCGATCTGAAAAACGGCGGCATCCTTGGCGTCACCACCGGCGTCGAAGAGGCGGCGGCGAAAATCGGCTGGACCGTGCGCGTTCTCGATGGTGCGGGCTCGGTTCAAAGCCGCACTGCTGCTTTTGGCCAGGCCATGGCGCTGCAACCCAACGGCATTGTGATCAATGGCTTTGACGCGGTTGAACAACAAGCCGCGATAGAGGCAGTGGTTGCGGCTGGCATCCCCATGGTCTCGTGGCATTCGGGCCCGAAAATCGGCTGCGATGCCCCCGGCGGCATCTTTGCCAACGTCTCGACAGACGCGATGACGGTGTCTGAAACCGCCGCCAAATGGGCAATGGCAGATGGCGGCGCCAATGTCGGCGCGATCATCTTCACCGACAGCACCTATCAGATTGCCATCGACAAAGCCGACCGCATCAAGAAAACCATCGAAGAAATGGGCGGCACGGTGCTGGAATATGTCGATACCCCCATCGCCGAAACCTCTTCGCGCATGGGGCCGCTGACCACCGCCTTGCTGCAAAAATACGGTGAAAAGTGGACCCACTCGCTGGCGATCAACGATCTCTACTTTGATTTCATGGGGCCAGCCCTTGCCGCCGCTGGTGTCGATGGCAAAGCCAATCCCAAGGCGGGTTCCGCGGGTGATGGCTCCGAAGCCGCGTTCCAGCGCATCCGCTCGGGGCAATATCAAGCCATTACCGTGGCTGAACCCTTGAACCTGCAAGGCTGGCAGTTGGTAGACGAGTTAAACCGCGCCATCTCGGGCGAGGCTTGCTCGGGTTACATCACCGCTCCGGCCCTTGTAACCGAAGAAGGATTGGCCGCCGCCGGGGACAGCAACGCCTTTGACCCCCAGAACGGCTACCGCGACGCTTATGCGAAAATCTGGGGCAAGATGTAATCCGCTCAGACGGTGCAAGACCAACGCCGCCCCTTCACCCAAGGGGCGGCGTATGCTTAACGCGCAAACAGCGTGACCAGATCCACCGGGTTGCCGCGCGGCACGCCCAGATCGATATGGTCCTGAATATGTTCCAGATGCGCCCGCATCAGCCGTGCGGCGACATCCTTGTCGCCTGATTTGAACGCCTCAAGGATCAGGCCGTGGTCTTCATCCCGGCAATTGGCCATGCCCGGCGCGCCGAAAATGCCAATGATCAGCGAGGTGCGCGTGATCAGTTCCTTGATCATCCGCAGCATCACGCCGTTGGCGGCAATCTGTGCCAGCATGATGTGAAACTGCCCGGAAAGCCGGATCGCATCGCGGCGGTTGCCGGTCTCATGCGCCACTTCTTCCTGCTTCAGATGCTGCTCAAGCGCCAAAATATCCGCAGGCGTGGCCCGCTCTACCGCCAGACGTGCGACATTCGGCTCGATTGCGCAGCGCGCCTCGAACACCTCGCGCGCTTGCACCACCGTGGGCGAGGCGACAAACGCGCCGCGGTTGGGGTGCAGTTCCACCACCTCGCGGCTGGCCAACAGCAGCAGGCTGCGGCGTATCCGCATCCGGCCAACCCCAAAAGCTTCGCACAGACCCGATTCGGAAAGCTTGGTTCCCGCTGGCAGGCGTTGTTCGATAACTGCCTCAAAAATCCGCTCGACGATGTCTTCTTCGTCTATTTCATCGGCCGGGATAAAAGGTTCGTTGTCGTCTTCGGCGGCCAGCATTTTCAGGTTTTCCAATGATAAGGCGTTGTTTCATCCGTTGATATAGAGCCAAGCTGTATTCAACAAGGCTTTGACCTTGTCGACAATATGAATAATTTGTGTTGACAAGATTGTTAACAATTCATCTCATTCTATTGCCACAGCCCGAAATGCGATCCTGGGGCGATAAAAAATTCTGGATACAGGGAGTATCACATATGCAAAGACGCACTCTGCTCAAGTCCACCGCTTTCGCGGCCGTCGCAAGCCTGTCGTTCCTTGGCATGGCCCACGCCGAAAACCCGGTTCTGAAAATCGGCTTTGTCGGCGTCACCTCTGGCCCGGCTGCCGCTTGGGGCACCTCGAACCAGCGGTCAATGGAAACCCGCGCCGCCTGGATCAATGAAACCGGCGGTTTTGATATTGGCGGCACCAAGTACGATATCGAAATCGTCGCTTTCGACGATCAAAAAGACCCCAAGCGCGCCATCGCGGGCATGGAAAAAATGGCACAAGACGGCATTCACTACGTGGTCGGCCCGAACGTCGATGATGGTGCCGCCGCTGTGCGTCCGGTAGCCGAGGCGAACGGCATCATCTATTTCCCCTCTGCTTTCCCCAAAGAGCTTTACACCGCCCCCGCCTCGAACGCCGTTCTGGGCATGATCGCCAACTACCAATCCGGCCCGGCGATCTACAAACACCTGATGGCCGAAAAGGGCGTCAAGAAAATTGCCTTTGTCGCCGCCAACGAATCCGATCCGCTTAGCCAGCGTGATGGGGGCGTTGCGGCTGCCAAGGCGCTGGGCCTCGAAGTGGTGTCCGATTCCGTGACCTATCAGGTCGACACCACCGACTTCACCCCGGTTCTGCTGCCGGTAATCCAGACTGCACCCGACTTGCTGGTGCTGTCAGGCGTCTCGCCGGCCAACGCGCCGCAGCTGATCCGTTCGGCGCGCGAACTGGGCTACACCGGCCTGATCTCGACCGAAACCGCACAAGACGCGGGCGTTCTGCAAGAAGGCGCGGGCGAACTTGCCAACGGCTTTATCTCGGTGGGTGGCGCGTCCACCCCGGAATTGGCCTCTGACATGATGCGCGAATTCGTCACCCGCTACACCGCGATGTTTGGCGAGTATAACGACGAATCCAACACCAAGGTTTACGCGCTGGAATACATCCTTGAAACTATCAAGGCCAACCCGGCGGCGATGACCGATGTCGAGGTGTTCAAGACCACGATGGATACCTTCTCGGCCCCGAACCCCTACATGGTGGGCGATGCCAAGCTAACCTACGTCGGCACCTCGTCCTTCGGGCAAAAGCGTCAGGTTTCGGTGCCGCTGGTGGTGAATGTGTTCAACAATGGCGTGTTCGAGACGATGTTCGTGGCGCAGGTCGACTAAGCTTCGCTGAATAACGCCCTCTGGGGCCTGGCATTCCATAATATGCCGGGCCCCGCTTAACCCAAAAGGCCTCCCATGGAACAAATCCTCGCCAATGGGCTCTATCTTGGTGCCCAATATGCGCTTATCGCCCTCGGGCTGACGCTGATCTTCTCGCTGATGAATGTGCTGAATTTTGCCCACGGCCAGATGTATGTTTTTGGCGGTTTTGTCACCTATACGGTGGTGGCGCAGTTCGGGCTGCCGTTCATCGTCGGGCTGCTGGCCTCGGCCGTCATCCTTGCGATCCTTGGTGCCGCGATCGAGTATTTCCTGTTCCGTCCGGTGATCCGCAAATCCAAACGCGACGAATCCACCATGCTGCTGGCCGCCGGTATCGCGTTCTTTCTTGATGCGGTCATCCTGTTGGTATTTGGCGAAAAACAGCGCGGCGTGCCCAAGATCGTGAATGGCGTGTTCAATTGGGATATGCGGATCATCATGCCGTATGACCGCATCCTGATCGGCCTGCTTGCCATCGCCATGATCGCCGCGTTCATCGCCTTCATGCAATATTCCAAAGCGGGCCGTGCCATGCGCGCCCTGGCGCAAGACCGGGTTGCCGCCCAACTGATGGGCGTCGATGTCGATCGCTATTCGATGATCGGCTTTGCCTTGGGGGCGATGCTTGCCGGTCTGGTTGGCGGGCTGCTTGTCACCATTACCGGGGTCAACCTTGGTATGGGCGGACCGACCTCGATCAAAGCCTTCATGATGATCATGATCGGCGGCGCGGGGGTAATCTCGGGTGCCATCGCCGGGGGCTTCATCCTTGGCATGATGGAAAGCGTCGGCCTGACGGTGCTCGCGGTCTACGGCGATATCACCTACCTCGTGATCTTTGCCTCACTGATGATTTTCCTCGCCTTCCGCCCGCAAGGGTTGATGGGCAAGCCTTGGGGTTGATGCGATGAACACGAAAAACCTGATGGGCGTTGGTGCCTTCCTGATCGCCGTTTTCCTCATCGTGCCGGTGCTGATCGGCCTTAGCGGGCGCTGGGATTTCTACTATACCCTGACCGCCGTCGCCCTGCTGTCGATTGCCTCGGCCGGGGTCTGGCTGACCTTCTACATTGGCCGCATCAACATCGGCCAGGGCGCTTATGCCTTGGCTGGCGGCTATGTCTCGGCGGTGCTGATGACCCGATATGGCATCAGCTTCTGGGCCACCCTGCCGCTTGCCGGCCTGTTCTGCGCCGGGCTTTCGGTACTGATCGGCCTGCCGATCCTGCGGCTGCGCGGGGTGTATTTCGCCATGGTAACGCTGGTCCTGACCGAGGTGATGCGCCTTACCGCCCTTGCCCTGCCGATCACCAGCGGTGCCAAGGGCATCACCTCTATCCCGCTGCCGGGCGAACTTTCGGTGTTCGGCATCACCCTGATCCCCGATTTCGCCAGCCTCGCAAACCCAAAGCTGGCCTTTTATCTGATGGCCGTCACCCTGATGGTCGCCAGCTACGCCGTGCTGTGGCGCATCGTGAACTCGCGCCTTGGCCACCTGTGCCGCAGCTTGCAACAAAATGAGGAACTGGCAGCCTCCATCGGCGTCAACACCGCATGGCTGCGCATTCTGGCCTATTCGATCTCCAGCTTCTTTGGCGGCATTTCCGGCGCCAGCTTCGTCGCCATCTCGCAGTCGATCTACCCCTCGTCGTTTCAGGTCGCAGACTCGGTCAACTTCATGCTCAACTGCTTTCTCGGCGGGCTTGGCTTTGTGTTCGGCCCGATGCTTGGCACCCTTGTGCTCTATTTCGGCTGGGATCTTTTGTTCACCACCGGGCGCTATCAGATGCTGATCTATTCAACCCTGCTGATCATCCTGATGCTGTTTTTGCCCAATGGCATCCTTAGCCTGGGCGACAAGAAAGGCACTGGCAAATGACCGCAATCTTGCAAGTCAAAGGCGTCACCAAACGCTACGGCGGGCTAACGGCCGTCAACGGCGTGTCGTTCGATGTCAACCAAGGCGAGATCCTGTCAGTGATCGGCCCCAATGGCGCAGGCAAATCGACGCTGTTCAAGCTGATCTCGTCCTTTGTCAAAACCTCGGCGGGCGAAGTGCTGTTCAAAGGCGAAAAGATATCCGACCTCGCCCCCCACATCGTCGCCCGCAAAGGTGTGGTGCGCACCTTTCAGGAAACCACCATCTTTCGCTCGATGACGGTGCGTGAAAACGTCATCGTCGCGCACCACTTGCGCTCGAATGCCTCGCTTCTGGGCTTTTTCCTTGGCACCAAACTGGCGCGCGCCGACGAGGCTGAATTTGGCAAATCGGCCGATGACATCATTACCTTTCTAGGCATGGCCGACATTCGCAATGAATTGGCGTCAAACCTGCCGCAAGGCCACCTGCGCGCCCTTGGCATGGCCATTGGCCTTGCCACCAACCCCGCCGTTCTGCTGCTGGATGAACCCTTTGCCGGCATGAACCATGATGAAACCATGCGCATGGTCGCCAGCGTGCGCCGCCTGCGCGATGAACGCGGCGTAACCGTGCTGCTGGTCGAACATGACATGCCTGCCGTGATGAAAATCTCGGATCGGATCGTGGTGATCAACTTTGGCCAAAAGATCGCCGAAGGCACCCCCGCCGAAATCCAAACCAACGAAAAAGTCATCGAGGCCTATCTGGGCTCGGCTGACGACGAGATCGGGATGTAGCCATGACAGCCATGCTAAGCTTTAAGGACGTCGAGCTTTACTACGATCATGTCTATGCCCTGAAAGGCGTGTCGATCGACATGACCGAAGGCGAAACCGTCGCCCTGATCGGCGCGAACGGGGCGGGCAAGTCGTCAATCCTGCGCGCCATTACCGGCTTGCGCAAAATCAAATCCGGCTCGATCCATTTCATGGGCGAACGGCTTGATGGCACCTCGGCAGCCGAGATTGTGCGCAAAGGTATCGCCATGGTCCCCGAAGGCCGCCGGGTGTTTCCCTTCATGACGGTCAAGGACAACCTGTTGATGGGGGCCTTCACCCGCAGCGACAAGGCCGAAATCGCCCATACTCTGGAAAGCATCCTCGCCCGGTTTCCCCGGCTGAAGGAACGCTACAGCCAACAAGCCAGCACCCTGTCGGGCGGCGAGCAACAGATGATGGTGATCGGTCGCGCGCTGATGGCCAAGCCGCGCCTGTTGTTGCTGGATGAACCCTCGCTGGGTATTGCGCCCAAATTGGTGCAAGACATCGCCCGCGCCATCGTGGCCATCAGCCGCGATGAAAAGGTAACGGTTTTGCTGGTCGAACAAAACTCGCGCATGGCGCTTTCGATCTCGAACCGCGCCTATGCCATGTCAACGGGTTCGGTGGTTTTGTCCGGCAATTCCAAAGAGTTGATGGGCGATGATCGTATCAAGGCGGCCTATCTTGGTGGGGAATTGTAATCCAATGCGTATCCTTGTCGTCAACCCCAACACCACTGCCAGCATGACCCTGAAAATCGCCGAAGCCGCCCGGCGGGTGGCGCAGGCGGGCACCGAAATCATCGCCGTGAACCCCAGCCACGGCCCCGCCAGCATCGAAGGGTACTATGATGAGGCGCGCAGCCTTGCGGGCATGCTTGATCTGATCGCCGCCCATCCCGAGGCCGACGCCGTGATCATCGCCTGCTTTGATGATACCGGTTTGGATGCCGCCCGCTGCCTGACCGACCGCCCGGTGATCGGCATTGGCGAGGCGGCCTATCACATGGCCTCGATGATCTCGAACAAGTTCAGCGTTGTCACCACGCTTGCCCGCTCGGTGCCCGCCCTTGAACACAACCTGCAACGCTACGGCCTTGCCGCCCGCTGTGCCAAAGTGCGGTCGTCCGAGGTGGCGGTGCTGGAACTGGAACACGCCGCTGGTCCCGCCCGCACCAAGATTAACGCCGAAATTCGCCGCGCCATTGACGAAGACCTTGCCGAGGCGATTGTGCTGGGCTGTGCCGGCATGGCCGATCTGACCGACGCGCTCACCCTCGAGCATGGCTTGCCGGTACTCGATGGCGTCAGCTGCGCGATTACCCTGTGCGAAGGCATGGTGCGGTTGAACCTGCGCACCTCGCGCCTTGGCGGCTACGCGCCTCCCCGCATCGACAAACGCACCTGCGCCTGACGCCGCAGCCCACCACACGCAGCCCACCCCCGCCACACGCCCCGCTTGACGCAGCCAAGACCGCCGGGCCATGGTGACCTTAGCCGAACGGCTTTGGCGGGGAGCGCGCGTGAGATCTGAAACCGTAACCCTGACAGGCGACAGCGCCGGAACCCAGCGCAGCCTGACCTGCTTTCGCTTCGGCCAACCGGGGGCCGCCCCCAAGGTCTACCTCCAGGCAGGCCTGCACGCCGATGAGATGCCCGGCATCTTGATCCTGCAACACCTGCTGCCACTGCTGGAATCCCTCGCCACCAACCAGATCCGGGGCGAGATCATCGTGGTTCCCATGGCCAATCCCATCGGCCTGTCACAATGGCTGCAGCACAAACCGCTGGGGCGGCAAGACACCGAAAGCATGCAGAACTTCAACCGCAACTACCCCGATCTTGCCGCACTGGTGGGCGACGATCTGGAACCGCTTCTCACCGATGATCCGGCCGAAAATCAAACCATCATCCGCACTGCCTTTGCCCATGCCCTTGCGGCATCTGACGCCAAAACCGATCTTGATGAACAACGCCTGACCCTGCTGAAATGGTCATATGACGCCGACTATGTGCTTGATCTGCACTGTGATCACCACGCCATCCTGCACCTTTACGCCGCCCCCGCCCGCCCCGCCGACACCTCGCTTTTGTGCCAAAGCATCGGTGCGCGCCTTGCCCTGATCGAAGAAATCTCCGGCGGCAATGCCTTTGACGAGGCGCATACCGCCCCTTGGGCCAGCCTGAAACGCCGCTACCAAAACCGCTTTCCCATCCCCGACGCCTGCTTTTCCACCACGCTTGAATATCGCGGCCAGTTCGATGTTGATGACGCCACCGCCGCCACGGATGCCGCCAACCTGATGACGTTCCTTGGCGCTATCCACGCCATCAACCCGCCCCAGACCCCCAATTTCCCCGACCCGCCGCACCTGCCACTTGGGGGCGCCATCGAAACCTTCGCCCCCCAAGGCGGCGTCGTCACTTGGGCAACCAAGCCCGGCGACAGCGTCACCATGGGCCAAACCCTTGGCCACGTCACCGATCCCGTCACCCGCCTGCGCAAACCCATCACCGCCCCCACCGACGGCCTGCTGTTTCGCCAGGAGTTGTGGCCTTCGTGCCTGCGCGGTCAGGGCCTTGCCCATGTCGCGGGGTCAGAGGTGTTGCTGGCAGGCCATCTTCTATCCGATTAAAACCAATAAAATCAGGGAGAAACCAATGAAATATCCAATCCTTCGCGTGCTCTCGGGCCTTGTTCTCGCTGCCACCCTCAGCCTCGCCAGCCCAACCTTCGCCGACGACACCCTTGATCGCGGCGTCGGCTCTGAATGGTCCTCGCTTGATCCGCATGTAAACTTTGACGCCGCCGCAGGCTGGATTCAGATGGACGCCTACGAAGGGCTGATTTCCTTTGCTCCCTCAGGTGCCATCATCCCCGGTGCGGCAGAGTCGTGGGAGGCCAGCGCCGATGGAAAAACCTACACCTTCCATCTGCGCGACGGGTTGAAATGGTCGAACGGCGACCCGCTTACTGCCCAGGAATACGTCGACGGCATTCTGCGCACGCTGAACCCCGCCACCGCTTCGGAAAAGGGCTATTACTTCTATTCCGTCATCAGGGTCAAAGGTGCCAAAGCCTTGGCCGAAGCCGAAACCACCGATCCCGCCACCCTTGGCGTCACCGCCCCCGATGCCCGCACCGTGGTGATCGAGATGGAAACCCCGGCCCCGCATATCCTTGATATCATGGGCGCTTTCCACGTCTCCCCGCTGCATGGCCCCAGCTTTGCCGCCAATGGTGCGGCCGGGTTTATCGACCCCGCCAAGGTCGTCTCCAACGGCGCTTACGTGATCAAAGAGGTGGTCCCCCAAAGCCACGTCCTGCTAGAGGCGAACCCGAATTATTGGGATGCCGCCAATGTTTCGATCAAATCGGTCAAATACCACGTCACCGAAGATGTCTCGACCGAACTGAAACGCTATCAGGCGGGCGAACTTGATATCACCTATGACATCCCGCTGAACCAGACCGAGGCATTGCTGGCTGAAATGCCTGATCAGGTCTACATCTACCCCTCGACGCAAGTAGATTACTACAGCTTCAACCTGACCAAGGAACCGTTTCAAAACATAGACCTGCGCCGCGCGCTTGCCCTCGCCATCGACCGCGAAACCCTAGAGGGCAAGATCGTCAAGGGCGGTGCCATCCCCACTCTGTCCTACGCGGGCGGCTTTGATCCCACCTACGCCGGCCCCACCATCGCCGAAGCGTCAATGACCCAAGCCGAGCGTGAAACCCTCGCCAAGGAACTTTACGCCAAGGCCGGGTATTCCGCCGAAAACCCGTTGAAAATCACCATCTCCTGCACCGTTGCCGAAGATGTCGCCCGCCGGGCGCAGGGCGTTTCCCTGATGTGGAAAAAGGTGCTGGGCGTCGAGGCCACGGTCGAGGCGTCGGAACGCAAAGCATGGCTCGACATCTTTTATGCAGGAACATGGGATGTGTTCGGCGATAACCTCGTGGGCGATTTTGCCGGGGCCGAAACCTTCCTTGCCTATATGCGCCCCAGCGCCGAACCCGGCTATAACTGGAAATCCGATGCCTACGAGGCGGCGATGGATGCGGCGTCGGTCATCCCCGACAAACCCAGCCGCAACGCGGCTTTGGCGGCGGCAGAAAAGATCCTGCTCGACGACTATATCTTTGCTCCCATCGCCATCATGCCGACCCGCCATCTGATCAAACCGAACGTCAAAGGTTTTGGCAAATCGGTCGCGGGCTACGACAATTCGCAATTCCTGAAATTCGAATAGGATAGGGCAGGGCGCAAGACACCCCCTTGCGCCCACCCGCCGCGCCATGCTGCGATTCATCCTCAAACGCCTTGCTGACGGCGCCCTCACCTTGGCCGCCTTGGTCACGCTGACCTTCTTTGTCATGCGCCTGGCGCCCGGCGGGCCGTTTTCCAAATCGCGCAAAATGTCCGATGAGGTTTTGGCGATCATCGAGAAAACCTACCACCTTGATGAACCGGTCTATCAACAGTTCGCCCGCTACGTCTGGGGGCTTTTGCATTTCGACCTCGGCCCCTCCACCCGGTTTCGTGATTACGACGTCAACGCACTGTTGGCATCCGGCTTTCCCTATTCCCTCACCATCGGCTTCTGGGCCGTCATTGTGGCGACGCTAGTCGGCGTCTCGCTGGGCGTCGCGGGCGCGCTCAGGCGCAACAGCGCCACCGACTACGCCGCAGGCATCATCGGCGTGGCGGGCATCGCCATCCCGATCTTCGTGATCGCCCCCATTCTGCAAGTGATCTTCGCGCTGAAACTCTCATGGCTGCCTGTGGGGGGCTGGAACGACGGTTGGCGCTCGCTGATCCTGCCGGTTATCGTGCTTGCACTGCCCAACATCGCCTATATCTCGCGCCTGACCCGCACCTCGATGATCGAGACCCTGCGCGAAAATTATGTCCGCACCGCGCGGGCCAAAGGCATCGGCGCGCGCCGCACCATCTGGCGGCATGCGCTGACCGGAGCGTTGCTGCCGGTCATTGCCTATCTCGGCCCCGCCACCGCCGCCATCATCACCGGCTCGATTCTGGTGGAAACCATCTTCGCCATTCCCGGCATTGGCCGCCATTTCGTTGACGCCGCCCTGAACCGCGATTACCCCTTGGTCATGGGCATCACCGTGGTCTACGGCGGTTTTCTGATCCTGTTCAATATCTTGACCGATCTGATCCGTGGCTGGCTAGACCCAAGGGTGCGCAATGACGGCTGACATCCTTGCCTCCAAACCCCAACACCCCCTCGCGCTGCAATTTCGCCGCTTCCGCCAAAACCGGCTTGCGATGCTGTCGATCTGGGTGCTGGCCCTGATTATCCTTGCCTGCTTCCTTGGCCCCTACGCCTTCCCCTTCACCGGCGAGGATGCCGATTTCGACTACATCGCCGCCCCCATCGACCTTGCCTCGCCGCACCCCTTTGGCACCGATGATTTCGGCCGCGATCTGCTGGTGCGCGTCCTCGAAGGCGGTCAGGTCTCGCTGACCATCGGCTTTCTCGGTGCTATGGTCGCGGGCGTCATCGGCGTGCTTTACGGTGCCGTTGCCGGGTTCCTCGGTGGCCGCATCGACAGCCTGATGATGCGTCTGGTCGAGGTGCTTTACGGCTTTCCCTATGTCATCCTTGTCATTTTGCTGAATATCCTGTTCGGCGGCGGCAATATCGCGCTGTTCGCCGCCATCATCTTCACCCTCTGGCTGACCCCCGCCGTCATCGTGCGCGCCCAGGCCCAAGCCCTGTCGCGTCGCGAATTTGTCGAGGCTGCACGGGCCGGCGGCATGACCTCCACCCAGATCGTCCTCACCCATATCGTGCCCAACTGCGCCTCGGTGGTCATCGTCTACGGCAGCCTTCTGGTCCCCGAGGTTATCCTGTCCGAAAGCTTCCTGTCGTTCCTCGGCATCGGCATCAAGGAACCGCAAGCCTCGTGGGGCAACCTGATCCAGTCTGGCACCGCCGCGATGGATACCGACCTGCGCCTGCTGCTGCTGCCCGGCATCCTGCTTGCCACCGTGCTGTTTTGCCTCAACTTCATCGCCGATGGCCTGCGTGATGCGTTTGATCCCAATGAAAGATAACCTGCTTTCCGTCCAAAACCTGTCCGTCGCCTTCAAACTCCCGGCGGGCGAGATGACGGCGGTTGACCGCGTCTCATTTAACGTAAAACCCGGCGAGATCCTCGGCATCGTCGGCGAATCCGGCTCCGGCAAAAGCCAGATCCTGTTTTCCCTCATGGGCCTTCTGGCCAACAACGGTCGCGCTACGGGCAAGGCGATGTTCCAAAACCAAGACCTGCTCGCCCTCTCGCCATCCGCCCTCGACCACATCCGCGGCGTCAGCCTGTCGATGATTTTCCAAGACCCGATGACCTCGCTGAACCCCTACCAACGCATCGGTGATCAACTGGCCGAGGGCCTGATCATCCACCAAAACCTCTCCCACAGCGCCGCCAAGCGTGCCGCCATCGACATGCTAGACCGCGTCCGCATCCCCGACGCCGCCAACCGCGCCCGCCGCTACCCGCACGAGTTTTCCGGCGGCATGCGTCAACGCGTGATGATCGCCATGGCGCTGCTGGTAAAACCCAAACTGCTGCTCGCAGATGAGCCGACCACCGCCCTTGATGTCACCATCCAAGCCCAAGTGCTTGACATCATGGCAGAACTCGCGGCCGAGTCCGGCACCTCCATCGTCTTCGTCACCCATGATCTCGGCGTGGTCGCCCGGCTGTGTGATCGCGTCATCGTGCTATACGGCGGCCGCATCATGGAAGAAGCCGCGTCCGAACCCTTGTTCGCCACCCCACGGCACCCCTACGCCAAGGGCCTTTTGTCCGCGACCCCACGCATGGAGGCCCCGCTGACCCCGCGCCTTGAAACCATCCCCGGCACCCCGCGTTCCGGCGGTGCAATGCTGCCCGGTTGCCCCTTCGCGCCGCGCTGCCCGGTCAAAATCGCCCTCTGCGACACCACCCCGCCGCCGCTTGTCGAAACCCAAAACCACCGCGTCGCCTGCCACCTTGCGGGGGGCCAAACATGACCTCCCTCACCAAAGCCCCTCTGATCAAAGCCCCCCTGATCGAAGCACGCCATCTGAACGTCGGCTACCCCATCACCGCGGGCTTTCTGCAAAAGCCAAAAAAAATCCTGCCCATCGTCCACGACGTCAGCTTCACCTTGCAACAGGGCCGCACCCTCGGCATCGTCGGCGAGTCTGGCTGCGGCAAATCCACCCTTGGCCGCGCCCTGTTGCGCCTGATCCCCGCCACCTCGGGCGATCTTTTCTGGCAAGGCGAAAACGTCACCACCACCCCGGCCGACGCCCTGCGAAAGCGCCGTTCCGACATGCAGATCATCTTCCAGGATCCGGTCGCAGCCCTTGATCCCCGCATGACCCTTGGCCGCATCATCTCGCGCCCCTTGGCCACCTTCGAGCCGGGCCTCAGCCGCGCCGACCTTAATGACCGCGCCATTCAGGCTCTGCGCCTCGTCGGCCTTTCCGCCGATTTCGCCGCCCGCTACCCGCATGAATTATCCGGCGGCCAAGCCCAACGCATCGGCATCGCCCGCGCCATCATCGGCAAGCCCAAGCTTATCGTCTGCGATGAACCGGTCTCGGCGCTTGACGTCTCGATTCAGGCCCAGGTCGTCAACCTGTTGATGGACCTGCAAGATCAGCTTGGCCTTGCGCTGATCTTCATCTCGCATAACCTTGCTATCGTTCGCCACATCAGCCACGACATCATGGTGATGTGCCTTGGCCGCACCGTTGAATCCGCCCCGCGCGACGCCTTTTATGCCCACCCCCTGCACCCCTACGCCCAAGCCCTCAAATCCGCCGTCCCCGAGCCTGATCCCAAAATCGAGCGCACCCGCCGCAAC
>JBAVTI010000309.1:0-4230 GCA_049696055.1 Paracoccaceae bacterium
CACTGATGAAGCGCGCAGATGTCACATCCGAAGAACCCAAAGCGGTGGAGCCGCATGAAAAGCATGGGCACAAACCGACATGGACCGAACAGATCGAGTTGCGCGGCGACGAACTTGTCGCGCGGGCCAAGCACTTGGCGGCAGAGGGTAGGGTAAAACGCATCCGCATCACCGAGCCTGACGGGGATTTTGTGCTGGAGATGCCGCTGACTATTGGGGCGATTGTTGGCGGTGCCGTTGTTCTGGCTGCACCTTTGGTTGCCGTTCTGAGCGCGTTGGCCGCCGTTGTGAGCGAGGTCAAGGTAGAGATCATCCGGAACGGAGAGCGTCCGGAGGAGCCTACTGCCTGACAAGTGCCGCTGTTTGGTTGACACGCGCGTTGAGATTGGCCGGTTTGCCGAAGCGCCTTTGGCCCGGCTTGTGCAATTGGTTTAGGGGGCGGAGTATGAGCACTATGGGGAACAAGGCCAGTTTGATTTCAGCAATGCTTTTGTTGGCAGGCGCGGCGATGGCGCAGGACGTGCAGAAGGGCGAAGAAACCTACCTGCGGTATTGCTCCACATGCCATGGGGTGAATGCGCAGGGGGGCGGCCCTACGGCGGCTGTTCTTACCCTGCAGCCAACCGATCTTACACGCTTGCGCGCCAGCAACGGGGGCATTTTTCCAACCGAGCGGGTGGTGATGCGTATTGATGGCCGCGAGCCTTTGGTCTCGCATGGCAGCCCGATGCCGATATATGGTGAATTCTTTGAGGGCAGTGACGCCGCCATGAAGACGCCCGAGGGCATGCCTATTTTGACCAGTCAGCCGATTGTCGATCTGGTTGCGTGGATGGAAAGCATACAGCAATGATGCCGAACTGAATGCTTGCCGAAATCGGGTTTCCCCAAAGGATGCTGTCGCGCGGTTTGCACCAAAGGCGTGACTGTCTGGGCCTTGGCTGCCGTCTACGTTCACCTGAAAGGATAAAGTATGCCCTATCCCCGCCTGACGTTTCATGGGGCTGCCCGGACGGTGACGGGGTCGTGTTTTCGTCTGGAAACCGACCACGGGCAGATTTTGGTCGATTGTGGGCTGTTCCAGGGCTCGAAGACCGAAAAGGAGTTGAATTACCGCCCGTTTCCGTTCTTGGCCGACGATATCGCAGCGGTGATCCTGAGCCACGCCCATATTGATCACTCGGGTCTGTTGCCAAAGCTGGTGCGCGACGGCTTTAAGGGGCCAATTTTTGCCACGCCTGCCACCGCGGATCTGGCTGGCGTGATGCTGCCCGACAGTGCCCATATTCAGGAATTCGAGGTCGAACAGTTGAACCGCCGGTCGGTCCGCCGCAACCGCGATGTGGTGGAGCCGATCTATACCCGTGCGGATGCCGAGGCCTGCATATCGCTGTTTCAGGCGGAACCCTATGATACCTGGTTTGCGGTTCTGCCCGGCCTGCGCGCGCGGTTCTGGAATGCCGGGCATTTGTTGGGGTCGGCATCGATTGAGATTGAAGTTGCCAAGTCTGACGACATGCCGCTGCTGCGGTTGCTGTTTTCGGCCGATATCGGCCCCAACTACAAGCTGATGCAACCTGACCCAACCGGCCCGACTGGGGTGGACTATCTGATTTGCGAATCCACTTATGGTGATCGCGACCGCGAAGAGGCGAATGCCGAGCGGCGGCGCGCCTTGCTATGCGAAGAAGTGCGTGCGGCAAATCACCCAAATGGGGTGCTGCTGATCCCGTCTTTTGCCGTGGAGCGGGCGCAGGAATTGATCAGTGACCTTAGCCGGCTGATTGCCGAAGGCGCGCTGCCGCCAATTCCGATTTATGTGGACAGCCCGCTTGCCTCGAAGGCGACGCGGGTTTTTGCCAAGCACGCGCGCGATCTGGACGACGGCGCGGTTCTGACCCAAGGTCTGAAATCGCGCCATCTGCATTTCACCGAAACCACCGAGCAAAGCATGGCGCTGGATAATGTTCACGGTTTTCACATCGTGATCGCGGCAAGCGGGATGTGCGAGGCGGGGCGTATCCGGCATCGTTTGAAAAACTGGCTTTGGCGCGACGAAGCGACGGTATTGCTGGTAGGGTATCAGGCCGAGGGCACGCTGGGACGCATCTTGCAGGATGGCGCACATACCGTGCGGATCCAAGGCGAAGAATTCGCGGTACGGGCGCGGATACGGTCGCTTGACCTTTATTCTGGCCATGCGGATGCGGCCGAGTTGGTGGAATGGATCAAGAAACGCCTGCCGATTCAGAATGAGCTGTTTCTTGTGCATGGCGAAGAGGCGGCAATTGACGGATTGGCGGCGCGGCTGGAGGGGGTTGTGGCGGCCAGCCATATCTTCCGCCCGGTTTTGGACGAAACATTCGAATTGAGGGCTGCGGGTGTGGTTCGACTGTCAATTACCACACCACCGCGGCTTGCCCCGGAAAAACTGGCGCGGCTTGACTGGCACAATGACGTGTCGCGGCTGATCCTAGATATCAATGATGCGCTTGCCTCGACTGCCGATGAAAAGACGCGCGACGTGTTGATACGCCGATTGCAGCGCGCGTTGGAGAATGACGGAGCCGAGCGATTGGAAACCCATTCGCGTGATCATCGGCGGCGGCAAGGGCGATAGGCTGCAGATCCGCATTCTATCGTTTCACTGCGTCGCCGCCGAAGGGCGCATTTGCACCGCCACCGTGCGCCTTACGGCACGATCACACCCCGGCCCGCGAAGCGGCGGTTCTTGAAATCATCCAAGGCGGTGTTGATGTTATCGAGGCTATACTGGGTATAGTGCATCTTCACCTTGCCATCGGCGTTCAGTTCCATCAGTTCGACCAGTTCGGTGTAGTTGCCAACCAGCGAGCCGCCGATGTTGATCTCGTTGATGACAAGATGGGCGGTTGGCACTTCGATCTTGCCGCCATAGCCGATCATCAGCAGCTGGCCGCCGGGGCGGACCATTTTCCAGCACAGGTTTTCAACACCAAGTTCACCGACGAAATCCATCACCACTTGCGCGCCGCCACTGGTGATCTGCTTGATTTCCTCGACGATGTTCGGGCCGCCATCCAGCACGAAGTCAGCACCCAGTTCCTTGCACAAGGCGCGGGCAGCGGGTTCGCGGTCTACCGCGATAATACGGCAACCCGAGATTTCGTGCAGGCATTGCAGCGCGATATGCCCCAGGCCGCCGACACCGACGATCACGCAATAGGCGCCGGGGCGCAGGCCGGCGGCGGCTTTTTTGGCCGCGCGATAGGCGGTGATGCCCGCATCGGCCATTGGTGCGACATCCAGCGGGGTGATATTGGGGTTCAGTTTGATCAGGCTGCGCTCTGAGGTGAGAAAGTATTCGGCAAAGCCACCGTCCAGCCCCAACCCCGGAAACAGGCTGTGTTCGCAGTGCATGTCATCGCCATAGCGACACGAAAGACAGATGCCGCAGGTGCGGTGCGGGTGGCAGATCACCGTATCGCCATGTTTCACCGACGTGACGTTCGAGCCGACATCCTCGACCCAACCGGCATTCTCATGCCCCATGATATAGGGCAGAAGGTTGCCGCCCTGATCCATGATATCCTTCCACACGCCTTCAATGATGTGCAGATCAGTGCGGCACAGCCCTGCCGCCCCAACCTTCACGATCACATCATTCGGCCCCATGATGGTGGGGGCTTTGACGTTCTCGATCTTTAGCTGAACATTCATTGCGGGGTCGTATTCGTAAAGTCTTGCGGCTTTCATGGGTCGAGCCCTTTCTTAAATTTGATGTTCAGCAGCTATTTGCGGCCCAGCTTTTCAGCACCGCCGCCCAGGGCACCCCCAAGCGTCGGATCTTCATCCTCGGCCAGATCGGCGATCAGGGTTTCCGTGGTCAGGATCAGCGTCGCGACCGACCCCGCGTTCATCAACGCCGAACAGGTGACGCGGACCGGGTCGATGACGCCAGAGCGCATCAGATCTTCATAGGCACCGGTGGCCGCGTTATAGCCGTGGTCACCATGCAGGGCGCAGACCTTGCCGACCACGTCGTTGGGTTCGGCGCCAGCGTTAAAGGCGATGCGGGCAAGCGGCAGGGTCAGCACCGATTGCACCAACTCTACGCCCTTGCGCACATCGCCCTTGACCGATTTTGCCAGCTCGGCCAGCGAGGGGGCAACCCGCGCCAAGGCCACGCCGCCGCCAACCAGCACGCCTTCTTCTGATGCGGCACGCACGGCGTTCAGGCTGTCTTCGATC
>JBAVTI010000310.1:0-3423 GCA_049696055.1 Paracoccaceae bacterium
TTGGGCATATTCTTCACGAAATCTCGCCAGCGTCTTGACCAAGGCCAGGAACCGCCCCGAGGTGGTGCGGGTCTTGATGCGCTGCCATGCCTCGTCGGGGTGGACAGTATAGGTGGCGGGATCGGTCAGGATCGACAGCTCTTCCTCGACCCATTTTTGTCGTCCCGATTTGGCGATCTGCGCGGCGAGGGATTCGTAAACCACCCGCAAATGGGTAACATCGGCCAGGGCATAATCACTCTGCGCATCCGACAGCGGACGGCGCGACCAGTCGGTAAACCGCGAGGTCTTGTCGAGGTTTTCCTTGGCGATTTTCTTGACCAAGGTCTCATAGCCGACCTGTTCGCCATAGCCGCACACCATGGCGGCAACTTGGGTATCAAACAGCGGAACCGGAAAGCTGTTGCCCTCGACAAAGAAGATTTCCAAATCCTGCCGGGCGGCGTGGAACACTTTGACCGTCGCCTCGTGGCGGAACAGATCGTAAAGCGGTTCCAGCGACATCTCGACGCCCTCGATCGGGTCTACCAAAACGGCGTCGCCTGTCTTGCCGGGCAAGGCCATCTGGATCAGGCAAAGCTTTGACCAATACGTCCGCTCGCGCAGAAATTCGGTGTCGATGGTGACATAAGGCTGGCTTTTGGCGGCAAGGCAAAAGGCGGCAAGGTCTTCGGTGGTGGTGATCGTCTTCATTCGGATCCCGGCACAAAGGGGGCAGCGGGGGCATCCCGCCTTTTCGCTATAGGGGGGATAAGTGGAAATTGAAAGCCCCGCGTCAGGCCTCATGGTGAGCGGCAAAGCAGGGCCGTCCGTCGGGGCATCGAGCCCCCCCGAACGGCGTGGTGCGCAATGGCTGGCTATCGGTATTTCTCATTTGCGAAAATATCCCCGCCGGAGGCTTTGGCGTGGGCAGCACGCGCCTCCGGCGGGAGTATTTTCGCAAAGAAAATGCAGCGTCTGCCCAGACACAGGGCATTCGCCATTGGTCCCAACGCCGTCAGAGGGGGCTCGATGCCCCCGAGGATGGCTCCCGTGCAGGTATCAGGTCAGGAAGATCGGCGTGCGGTTACCGGATGCAAAACGGCGCAGGGTGGCGGGGTAAAGCCGGTGCTCTTGCACCAGAACCCGGGCCGCAAGGGTGCTTTCGGTATCACCGGGCAGGATCGGTACCCGTGCTTGGCCAAGAACCGGGCCATTATCCAGCACGGCCGTCACTTCATGCACCGTGCAGCCTGCTTCGGTATCGCCTGCGGCAATGGCGCGGGCGTGGGTGTGCAGGCCGGGGTACTTGGGCAACAGCGACGGATGGATGTTCAGCATCCTGCCCTCAAACCGCGCCACAAACGCCGGGGTCAGCACCCGCATGAAGCCAGCAAGGCACAAGATGTCAGGCTTGGCGGCCAGTATCGGTTCCAGCAGGGCGGCCTCAAACGCCGCGCGATCGCCTTTGAACGGGCGGTGGTCGAGGGCTGCGGTAGCAATGCCCATCTCGGCGGCTTTGGTCAGACCAAAGGCGGTCGGATCGTTTGATGCTACCAGCACCGGGCGCGCCGGGTGGTCGCCCACCATATCGCGCACCAGCGCCAGCATGTTCGAGCCACCCCCGGAAATCAGGATGGCCACTCGTTTCACAGCAGGCGACCTTTATAGATCACGCCTTCACCGGCAACTACATGGCCAAGGGCGCAAACGGTTTCGCCTTGAGCCATAAGAAGCGTCGTCAGTGCCTCGGCCCGGTCAGCAGCCACCACGGCAATCATGCCGATGCCACAGTTAAAGGTTTTCAGCAGTTCGGGTTGCGTCATCCCCGCCGTTTCCGCCAGCCAGCGAAACACCGGCGGCAATTGCCACGCTGAGAGGTCAATCTCGCAGGCCAGCCCTTCGGGGATCACCCGCGGCGGGTTTTCGGTCAAGCCGCCGCCGGTAATATGGGCAAGCGCATGCACCCCCCCTGCCCGCACCGCAGCCAGCGCCTGTTTGACGTAAAGCCGGGTTGGCGCCAGCAGTGCCTCGCCCAAGTTGCCGTCGCTGAACGGCGAGGCCGCATCCCAGCCAAGGCCGGACAATTCAACCACTTTGCGCACAAAGCTATAGCCGTTGGAATGCACGCCATTCGAGGCAAGGCCCAACAGCACGTCGCCTTCGCGCACGCCACTTGGCAGGTCCTGGCCGCGTTCCATGGCACCGACAGCAAAACCGGCAAGGTCGAAATCGCCCTTGTGATACATGCCGGGCATTTCCGCCGTCTCGCCGCCGATCAAGGCGCAGCCCGAGGCCTCGCAGCCCGCTGCAATGCCGTTGATGATGCGGGTCGCCTCATCGACGTTCAGCTTGCCAGTGGCAAAATAATCCAGAAAAAACAATGGCTCTGCGCCCTGGCATACCAGATCGTTGACGCACATCGCCACCAGATCGACGCCGATGGTATCAACATTCCCGGTATCGATCGCAATCCGCAGCTTGGTGCCGACACCATCGGTTGCGGCGACCAGAATGGGGTCGGTATAGCCCGCGGCCTTCAGATCAAACAGCGCGCCAAAGCCACCCAAGCCCGACATGGTGCCGGGGCGTTGCGTGCGTTTGGCGGCGGGTTTGATCCGTTCCACCAGCAGATTGCCCGCATCGATATCGACGCCCGCATCGGCGTAGGTAAGACCGTTCTTGGCGCTGGTCATCGGCGGCTCCTGCTGTTGTCGATTGCTGACGCCCCCTTAGACGATCCCGCCTACGCACGCAACGCGCGCGGCGGCTTTTTTGCGGTCTTAGTTGGGTCTGGCACGGCGACCGTTCAGGCCGGACGCACGCCCTGCCCCGCACGGAAGGCCACCCAGCCGAGGCCGAAGGCCACCACCCAGATGATTCCCGCAAGGAAAGCGAAGGACGAAGCCGGATAGCGCGCCATGCCCAGATCAATCCCCATCAGCCGGGTCTGCAGATAAATCTGTGCCGCAAAAAGCACCAAAGTCAGGGTGGCAATGACAATGCTTGCTAACGCCGCGGGCGCCATTGTTTCGGATTTCCCCAGAAAATACGCCGCAGGCAGCAGGGCCGCGATTTCATAGCCCGGCTTGATCGCCCCCGGCGCGAGCAGCGTGATGATCAGGAATACAACCTGCAGCGCAACCGCGCTGAGAACGAAATATATCGAATAGCGAAGTGCCAGCCGTGGAAGCAACATGTTAAGCCTTTTCTTTACCCTTATTGGGCAGCCTGTGCGACAATCCGGTTGGATAGTCAACGCCCTGACCGTGGCAGTGCCGGTCGCATTTGCCATGGCCGGACGGCTTGACCCCGCGCACCGGTATGCTACCCAAGGCGGCGGGCGGGGTCTGTAGCTCAATTGGTTAGAGCAGGGCGCTCATAACGCCTTGGTTGGGGGTTCGAGTCCCTCCGGACCTACCAACCCGCATGGTTCCCACCTGC
>JBAVTI010000311.1:0-1890 GCA_049696055.1 Paracoccaceae bacterium
CCACGGCCTCGGAAACCTTCCGCCCCGGTTCCAGCTTTTTCCACCGCAATATCGAACAGGGCTTTTATTCCCTGATGTTCCTTGCCCAGGCAATCGCCGCGGAAAACCTGCCGCGCGGCATCCACATCACCGCCATCACCACCGGTGCGGCACAACTGCGCGACGAAGGCTTGCCCTACCCCGAAAAGGCCACCATCGCAGGCCCGCTTAAGGTCATCCCGCATGAGCTGCCGGGCATAACCTGCTCTACACTCGACGTAATCCTGCCCGCAAAACCCAAATCCCGCTGGGCCAAACCCGACGCCAACGCCCTTGCGCCATTGGCAAACCAAATCCTCGAAGACCTGCTTGCCACCCCCGCCAATACCACCGCCGCCCTGCGCGGTGCGCGCCGCATGGAGCGTGGCATCAAACCCGTTCAACTACCCCCATCCGACACCCTTTCCCTGCCGCAAAATGCCCCCGTCCTGATCACCGGCGGCTTTGGCGGCATCGGCCTGACCTTGGCCGAAGATCTTATCCAGCGTCACGCCGCCAAAATCATTCTGATTGCCCGCCGACCGCTGCCAGACCGCACCGCATGGCGCGCGCATCTCGCAAGCCACGCCCCCACCGATCCCACCTCGCGCCGCATCCTTGCGCTGCAACGGCTCGAGGCATTGGGCGGCGAGGTCATGGTTGTCACCGCCGACGTCTGCAATGCTCAGGATATGCAGGCCGCCGTTGATGCCGCCACCAAACGCTTCGGCCAAATCCGCGCCGTCATCCATGCAGCGGGCGTGGTTGATGATGCCCCGCTGATGACCAAATCCCCCGCTTCTGTTGAAGAGGTGTTTGCCCCCAAACTCCACGGCACCCACGTGCTGGACGCCATTTTCCCCGACGGCACACTCGATCTGATGGTGGTGTTTTCCTCCACCTCTACTGTCACCGGCCCCGCAGGCCAGATTGATTATGTGGCGGCAAACGAATACCTGAACGCTTATTCACAATCGCGCAAATCCGGCAAAACCCACGTCGTCGCGTTGAACTGGGGCATCTGGCAAGGCGTCGGTATGGCCGCCGAAGCCTTGGCCGACCGCAGCGGCACCAAACCCGCCGCCCCCCGCCTGCCGATCACTGCCCCAATGCTGGATGACGCCACCTTCGATCCGCACGGCAACCGCCTTTTCACCGCCAGCTACAGCACCTCCCGCTGGATCCTCGATGGCCACCGCACCCGCGACGGCCAGGCCCTGATCCCCGGCACCGGCACGCTGGAAATCGCGGCCGAGGCGCTGCACGCCGAAGGCATTGACCAGTTCGAGGCCCGCGATGTTACCTTCTTCCGCCCGCTTAATGTCGCGGATCTCCACCCCCGCGCCGTTCGCGCCCGCCTCACCCGAACCGACGAAGGCTACAGCTTTGATCTGCGCTCTGCCGTCGATCACAAAGGCCGCATCGGCTATCAGCTTAATGCAGCAGCCCGCCTGATCCCGATGCAGGCCACCCCCGGTCAGATTGACGCCACAGCCATTGCCGCCCGCTGTCCGCAAATCACCAATGATCCGGGTGGCATCCGCTCGCCGCAAGAGGAACACCTGACCTTTGGCCCCCGTTGGCGGGTGCTGACCCGTGCCGCCCTTGGCGCCAACGAAGGCATCGCCGATCTTAGCTTGCCCGCCGAATTCCGCGCCGATCTGGTGCAGGGCTGGCTCTTGCACCCGGCCCTGCTTGATCTTGCCACCGGCTGGGCGATGGGCCTGATTGCCGGGTATCAGCCCACCAACCTGTGGGTTCCGGTGTCCTACGCCAGCGTCAAGGTTTACGCCCCCCTGCCCGCACAAATCCTTAGTTGGGTCCGCAACGCGGGCGATAATCAAGCCTCTGGCACCATGGCCAGTTTCGACA
>JBAVTI010000312.1:0-7263 GCA_049696055.1 Paracoccaceae bacterium
GTTCTGGATCGGGGTCCAGTCGGTGTAATGGGCCTCGATCCGGCCCAGATAGGGGCGCTGCACATGCAGGCATCGGGCGTGATCCATCTCGTCAGCCTCAACGATACCGGCGCGCGGGTTCTCGGTGGCCCAGACCATGGCTGCCAGAACGGCCGAGGTCACCTGCATGCCCGTTGCGTTCTGGAACGGCGCATTGCGGCGGGCCTCGTCGATCGACAGGCGCGAGCCATACCACATACCACCCTTGGCATGGCCGTATAGAAACACCCCCAGATCGTCGCCGCCCGCGATGATTTCATCAGCGGTCAGGATGTGTTTTTGTGCGGGGATCAGCCCAGCACCGTTGATTTCGTGCAGGCTGAGGATTGCATCGTTGCACGGATGATAGGCGTAGTGGCAGGTCGGGCGATATTCGGGGTTTGCCCCCTTCCCCACGGTAAAATAATCGGAAATCGACAACGCCTCGTTATGGGTAACCAGAAAGCCAAACTGCGGCCCAACATCGGGGCACCAACTGCGCACGCGGGTATCGGCACCTGGTCGGTCGATCCAAATCGCATACTGGCCACCAGTATCAAAGGCATGGCCAAGCGGCGGCAACTTTTTCTCATGGCTGCCCCAGCCCAGTTCGGCGGGCTGATAGCCTTCGGACAGCAGGCCATCCACCGACCATGTATTGACGAAAACCCCATCGGGTTTGGCGCGCGCCGAAATCTGCGTATCGCGTTCGGCGACATGCACACCCTTGACGCCCAACGATTGCATCAGGCACGCCCAGCCTTCCCGCGCAGTTGGCGTCTCGACCTTTTGGCCGGTATCTTCAGCCAATTGCAGCAGCGCCTCTTTCAACAGCCAAGACACCATGCCGGGATTGGCCCCACAGCACGAAATCGCGGTTGGCCCGCCCGCATATTGCCTGGCAAGCCCACGCACATGTTCGCGCAGCGGATAATTGGTGCGGTCGGCATTTGGGATTGTTGATCCGAAGTAGAACCCCGGCCAAGGTTCAATGACCGTATCCAGATACAGAACCCCAAGCTGTTGGCACAGATGCATCAGTTCAATCGAGTCTACATCGACGGACAGGTTGACCACAAAGCCTTTGCCATCGGGGAATAGCCCGCGCAGCACTTCGGTGTAGTTTTCGGCAGTCAGTGCCACTTGGCAATGATGGATGCCATGTTTCGCCAGCAGCCAAGCAAATTCATCCGAAGGCTCGATCACTGTGAACGCATTTTGGTCATAGTCAAAATGCCGTTCAATCAGCGGCAAGGTGCCACGCCCGATGGAGCCGAAGCCAATCATCACAAGCGGGCCGTCAATGCGGCCATGGACGGGGTAGATTGTCATGTTTTTTCCTTGCCTGCAGGCAGTCAGTGCTTGTCGGTCTTTGCCGAAAGCCAATCCATCAGCGCGAGCAACACGCCCGACACCACAAAGGTCAGATGGATGATCACCATCCACATCAACAAGTTCACCGGAACCGGATGCTCGGCACCGGTCTTGCCTATTTCCATGAACACTTTCAGTAGATGAATCCCCGAGATCGCCACGATTGAGGCAATCAGCTTCATCTTCAAGCCCGAAAAATCAACCTTGCCCATCCAGTCGGGGCGGTCTTCCGTATGGGCGATGTCGAGCTTGGAGACAAAATTTTCATAGCCCGAAAACAGCACGATCAGCATCAGATTAGCGGCCAACGTCAAATCAATCAGCGTCAGGATGGCCAGAATGCCTTTGTCGGCCTCCATCGTTAAAGTCATCGGCAGGTAATGCGCCAATTCCTTTAGAAAGATCACCGTCAACATGCCCAAAGCCAGCACAAGGCCCAGATACATCGGGGCCAACAACCAGCGCGCACCGAAAAGACCCTGCTCGAAACGGGTCTCGATGGTCGGTTTGCGGTGCGGGGCTGGCGTGATCTCTGGGGGCATCTTTGTCTCCGTATCTGTTCGCTGCCGCTTAGCGCAAAATCGCACCTGCCACAATCAGCGGCCCGACAGCGGATAAAGAAAAGCCCACCAGCGACAGGCGCGGGCGGGCTTTTCCGAAAGTTGCTGATCGGAAGGATCAGTTTTTGGCGTAGTATTCGACGACCAGGTTCGGTTCCATAACCACCGGATACGGCACATCGCCCAAAGCCGGGGTGCGCACGAACTTTACGGTCAGCTTTTGCTGATCGACTTCCAGGTAATCAGGGATATCACGCTCGGTCAGAGCAATTGCTTCCATGATCAGGGTCATCTGACGCGACTTTTCACGAACTGCGATGATATCGCCTTCCTTGACGCGGTAGGACGCGATGTTCACACGGCTACCGTTCACAGTGACGTGGCCGTGGTTTACGAACTGACGTGCCGAGAAAATCGTCGGAACCAGTTTCGCGCGGTAGCAAACGGCATCCAGACGACGCTCGAGCAGACCAACCAGCATCTCGCCGGTATCGCCCTTGACGCGTTCAGCTTCGGTATAGATTTTGCGGAACTGCTTTTCGGTCAGGTCACCATAGTAACCCTTCAGCTTTTGCTTGGCGCGCAGCTGGGTGCCGAAATCCGAGAGTTTGTTCTTGCGACGCTGGCCATGCTGGCCGGGGCCGTATTCACGCTTGTTCACCGGGGATTTCGGACGGCCCCAGATGTTTTCGCCCATACGGCGGTCAATTTTATACTTGGCAGACGTGCGTTTGGTCACGGCTGATCTCCTTCAGTTGTGGTCGCGCATCTGATCCGAAAACCGGTTCCCACTTTTCGGGATGCGCATGTTACGAAGGGCGTTGTCCTTTGCACCCACCTTTTGACAAGGTTTCGGCCGACAGGTTTTCCCTTGCGGGATCCACCAACACCAATGAAAAGCCCCGGACTCTCATCCGGGACTTGGGCGGCTTATACAGGTGGTCAAAGCAGAGTCAACAGCGCAGAGGCAAACTATCACGCCACCATGTCATGCCGCAGAATCGCCGCCTCGGACCCCGACAGGTTGCGGCGGGCATAATCGCCATAGCTTTGCGGGTGTTCGGCAATACCCGGCAGCAAGCCCAACAGAACCGCCCGCTGTGCGGCGTCGATCGTGTCGAGGGCGGTATTCGACGGATGGAAGCTTTCGGTCTCCAACCCGTTGGCCCAGACAATCTGGTGTGCACTCAGCAAGATATGCACATAAGTCACCTCGCGCAGCGAGTGATCCACCATGATCGAATGGTCGTTCAGCAGGTCTTCGGCGGCAACCAGCACCTCGGATGTATTGAACAACGACTGCGCGGCCGCACCTTTCACCAACATCCGATGTTGTGGCGAAACCAGCAGGTCATCTTCAGGCCGGTCGACACCAAGCGCGCCGCGGCGAAAACGGATCGGCCGCAGATGCGGCATGGCGTACAGCCGCGCGCCAGTCATGCGGCGATGGCCCGACCACAGAATTGCCTGCGGGCCATTGTCTTTGGTCAGGATGCTATCGCCGGGGCGCAAATGCTGAATCAATCGTGGCCCGGTGGGTGTATTGATGCGGGTATCAGGGGTGAAACAAATCACGCCACCCGCCGTGCGCGCGCCCGCAGCTTGGGCCGTGCGGTCAATCGCGGTGCGCACTACCCACATATCCACGTCATGCGGTGGCAGGTCGCCCACAAACATCGCCAGTCGCGCGCCGGTATCGGGCACATCGATAAGCGTGACAGAATAGCTTTGGTGGCCATCGGTGACAATAAAACCCTGTTCGGGCGCATTATCTGCCACATCCTCGGGCGCTGTTACATCATGGCCGGTGCCATGCGCTACCGCAGCGCCGATCAAACGGCGCACCATACGCGCCGCACGTTTCCGAATATCCGCCGCCCCCTCGGCCCCTTCCAGAATCAGCAAGCCCTGATGCGGGCCATCAACGCGTACGGGCGCTCCGGTCCAGCGCCACGAGGCGCCGACGTTCAGCACGTCCAACGATGCGGCCCGAAGACCGTCTGTCTCTGTCTGTGACCAGGAAATGACAAACGTAGCCCTAGAGCCCGTCTTCATGCCTGTTTGCCTGCTCGTTTTTTATTCGTTGTTTCGGACGGTTGACCGCCTCTGAGCAGAAGTTAACAGGCTGATTCGCCGTTGGCTATGACCTATAGGCAACAGTAGCCGCGAAACCGTGGCATTGTTGCCGATGACGTCAAGTCAGCGTTGCCCTGTATCAAAACCGCAACCGCAACCGCAAGGAACCAACAAGCTGGTCCGCAGACTGACCGTCATATTCCTTGCCCAGCAAGGTGACGCCATAGAACACTTCGGATTTCTCGCCCTGCCAGTTCATTCCCGCACGCAACCGCGACCGCGTGTCCGACAGCACCGCCGCACCGCCCGCAGGCAGCAGCGCGGAGTCAAACACCCGCGCGATGTCGCCGCCCAAGGTAAAGCTAAACCCCGCCCCATCCGTTCCTGATATACCTTCCGCCCGCTGACCCGTTACCGTATCGCGGACCAACAGCGCGCCATTGCCAAAACCACCGATCACCATATCGCCGCCCACGCGAACAAAGGTTTCGATCCCGGCCTGCCCTTCGGCAAACGGGCGTAAGGCGATGGTCTCGCCCAAATGGTAGGTGCGGCCGATTTCACCACGCAGTGTCGGGTACACTCGGTTCGGGATCTGGTTGCCCAAAACCGTCGGGGTTTGCAGCGAAAAGAATTCATGCACTTCGCGCTGAAACGCCCCAATATGGGTTTGCGGCCCGGTAAACACCAATTCCGCACCAATGCTGGCCTCGGCCTTTGCCACAGCGAAATGCGAGTGCAACCCAAACGCGAGAATGCCGGCATACCGGCGATCACCCGGATCTGGTTGGATCAGGTCGGCGGGAGCGACAATTTCGCTCCGCAACCGAAACTCAAGAATTTCGCCGAATGCAGCGGGCAGCACCCCATCCCAACGTGGGCCACGCAACCGGCTGACCATATAAGAGCCGCTCCGCCAGCGATCTTTGGTATCGCCCAACGCATCGTTGGAAAACAAACGGGCATAGCCAAGCGTCACCCGATCCTGCGCAACGGCAGGGGCAGCAGTCACTGTGGCGCAAAAGAGGAATGCGAGGAGAGCCTTGAACATATCGTTTCCCGAAACCAAGAGCCCCCCAGCCCTGACGTACCCTAGCGTATCGCCCTTTGGGCAACTAGTGCCATCAAGCAACACATCGCGCCTTGGAGGGTTCACGCCAAAACATTCACGGGCCTATCGTACGGCCTGCTTTCACCTAAAGATGCGACATTGCTGACAACTTGACTTACGTTGGAAAGAATTGGCTATATCGATGAAAATATCTGCTTTTTTCAGCCCAATGATCACTCAACCAGTGCAAACGCCCCGCTTAAAGTGGCTGTTGATGAAATTGCGCAGTAAGAGGTTCTTTGAAGGGAACACCAAATGGTCCAGCGCGTTGTCGCAGCTTCGATTAACGGAAATGGCATCGGCGTCGATCTTTTAGCCACAGATTCTGTCTATGTCGCCAGCAATGTGCTTGTCAGTTCCACTCAAGACTGCGCTATCAGCGGTTCTGGTTCCAGCCACCGCGCAACGATTGAAGGGGCGCTTTTCGGAATTGTCGGGGTATGCCTTGGCGACCAACCGCTAAGTGACAACAATCAGCGCTTATACGTCGGCACCCACGGCACAATTTTTGGGCTTAGCGTCGGCGCAGAATTGTGTGGCGGTGCCAGTATCGCCACCAATCATGGTCGCATTTGGGGCGGAAGTGTTGGCCTAAAGATCGGCGCGGGTATCACTGGGTCCAGTACGGTCTACAACTATGGCGCGATCGAGGCTGACGAATCCGCGATTGCTCGGATAAGTGCGGCAGAAACCGGAACCTTGATTATTTTCAACTACGGCACGATCCGCGGCACCCAAAACATTATGGCCGCCAGCTTTGCCAATGCGATTGATAAGGTCATTAATCGGGGCACGATGATTGGTGATCTGCACCTTTCTCTTGGCAATGATATCTATGATGGCCGCCTTGGCACCATCGAGGGCGTGATCTTTGGCGAAGAAAACAACGACATGTTCCTGCCGGGCCTTGGTATTGAAACCATAGATGGAGGGACGGGCGCAGATGTCTTGGATTTCCGGACCGGCGGCGCTGTCAAGCTTGCCCTCGATGGCGCGTTTGAGAATACCGGCACCGCAATTGACGACACATATATCAACATAGAAATCGTCTATGGATCACTTGCCGGGAACGATATTTTGCGCGGCAATTCCTTGTCCAACATCTTTTTCGGTTGGGGCGGCAATGATTGGATGGCGGGCGGAAGCGGCAATGACGTGCTGATCGGTGGCGATGGGATAGATCAGATAAATGGCGGTCTCGGTGACGATTCCTTTGTCTTCACTCATCTGGTTCAGGCAGGCGATTTGATTTCGGATTTCAGCAATTCCGTTGGCAATAATGATCGCTTTCAACTGACGGCCGCAGGCTTTGGCGGTGGACTGGTGGCGGGAGCGCTTGATCCGCTCAAGTTCCAAAGCCGCTCAGACAATTTAGCGCAAGATCAAGATGACCGCTTTATTTTTCGCACAGGCGACGCGACGCTTTGGTTCGACAGCAATGGCAATCTGGCTGGTGGCCTGACGCTGCTTGCAGACTTGCAAGCCGGAGCATTGCTAACGGCGACCGATATCGTGCTGGTCTAAGAACTGGCGCGTGGGTACTGCTCAGGCCCGCACCCCGCCAGTTGCTTCGGTCACTTGATCTGCCGCAGCCCGCACCAAACCGCCGATCCGGGTGGCATCAGAAAGGTTGATCCGGAATGCCGGCCCAGAAACCGAAAGCCCTGCCACAGGTTCCGCGTAAGCATTAAAGATCGGCGCGGCGATACATCGCATTCCTTCCGCGCGTTCCTGATCGTCGATTGAAAAGCCCCGCTCGCGAGTGCGCGCCAAATCCCGCATCAGGCTTGATTCAGACGTGATGGAAAGTGACGTGAACTTTTCCAGCCCCTGCCGCGCCACGATACCTTTCACCCGACCTTCCGGATAATAGGCAAGTAGCGCCTTGCCGATCCCCGACACATGCATCGGGCTTTTCGTGCCGGGCGGAAAGAACGCGCGGATCGCTTCATGCGTTTCAACCTGACTTAGAAACAGCACCTCGTCACCGCTTTCGACACCCAGATTTGCCGTCTCATGGGTGGCCCGCATCAGGGCATCCATCGGTTGGCGCGCACGTTCCGCCACTTTGGTCCGGCGCAAAAAGGCCGACCCCACCCGAAACGCCCCGGCCCCCACATGCCA
>JBAVTI010000313.1:0-6056 GCA_049696055.1 Paracoccaceae bacterium
GCCTGGGTGACGAAAGCCCGCGCCAGCCCGACACGCTGCTGCATGCCGCCCGACAGCTCGCCCACTTTGCGGTCGGCCCAGGCAGACAGGTTTACCAGCGCCAATTGTTCATCCACCGGGGCGCGACGGTCTTCCAAAGACATGCCCGCAAGCTCTAGCCCCAGCCCGATATTTTCGCGCACCGTGCGCCAAGGCAGCAGGCCAAAGGCTTGAAAAACCATGGCAATCCGCGATAGCCGCAAAGATCGCAAGGTGTCTTTGTCGGCATGGGTCACCGACACCATCTTGCCGCCATCGTTCACCCGCACCTCGCCGCGCACCACCGGGTTCAAGCCGTTCACCCCGCGTAGCAGGGTGGATTTGCCAGACCCCGACAGGCCCATCAGCACCAGAATCTCGCCCTCGTCGACCGTCAGACTGCAATCATGCACGCCCAATATCTGCCCGGTTTGTTCCTGCACCTCGGCCCGGGTCAGGCCGCGATCCATCAATGGCAGGGCGCGATCCGGATGGTCGCCAAACACGATCGACACCCGGTCAAATTCGACGGCGATTTTCTTTGCAGCAGTCATTTGCGCGTCACTCTCAGCATACGGTCAAGCAGGATGGCGACGACGACGATGATCATGCCAGATTCGAACCCCAGCGCCGTATTAACCGAGTTCAATGCCCGCACCACCGGCACCCCAAGGCCGTTGGCCCCAACCAGCGCCGCAATCACCACCATCGACAGCGACAACATGATGGTCTGGTTCAATCCGGCCATGATTTGCGGAAAAGCGTAGGGCAATTCCACCTTCCACAGCCGCTGTTTCGGCGTGGCACCAAAGGCGGTTGCCGCTTCGAGCAGCGGCTGCGGCGTGGTTGAAATGCCCAGATGGGTCAGGCGGATTGGCGCGGGCAGCACGAAGATAACGGTCGCAATCAGGCCGGGCACCATGCCGATGCCAAAGAAAACGATCGCTGGAATAAGGTAAACGAAGGTCGGCAGGGTCTGCATCAGATCCAGCACCGGCACCATGTAGCTGTAAAGGCGCGGACGGTGCGCCGCGGCAATGCCAATTGGCACCCCAAGCCCCATGCACACCACGCAAGCCGACAAGACCAGCGTCAGGCTTTCGGTGGTTTCTTCCCAATAGCCCTGGTTGAGGATGAATAGAAATCCTAGCAAAACCAGCAGGCAGGTTTTCCAGCTGCGCTGCAAATACCAGGTAAGGCCAATGAAAAATGAAATAATTACAAGAGGATGCGGGGTTTGCAGCACCCAAAGGATACCGTTGATCAACCCCTCCATCGCCGCACCCATAAAATCAAACAGCGGTGCGCCGTGCACTTTTAGCCAGTCGAAAACCGTCTTGGCCAGCTTGCCGATGGGAATTTTTGTGTCCGTAAGCCAATCCATGCGGCAGGCATCCTTGTGGCAAAGCTGTGAAAAACCCTTCCCCGTGATTGACGGAGAAGGGTGTTCAGGTCACGCGTCGATCACAGACCGATCGCTGCTTTTACCGCGGCCAAGGCATCGCCGCCGTCTTTGGTGGTAACGCCCACCAGCCAAGGCTCGATCACCGCCGGGTTGGCGGCAAGCCAGGTTTTCGCCGCCTCTTTCGGGTCGGTGCCGTCGTTCAGAATGGCCCCCATGATCTCATTTTCCATCGCCAGGCTGAACGAAAGGTTGGTCAGCAATGCGCCGGTATTCGGGCATTCGGCCACATAGCCTTTGCGCACGTTGGTTGCCACAACGGCCCCGCCAAGGTTCGGGCCAAAAAATTCATCGCCCCCCGTCAGGTAGGTCATTTTGAAGCTGGCGTTCATCGGATGGGGTTCCCAACCAAGGAAGATGATCGGCTGTTGCGCGCCCGTGGTGCGGTCAACTTCGGCCAGCATCCCTTGCTCGGACGATTCGACAACCTTGAAGTCCTTCAGCCCGAACGCGTCGGCCTCGATCATCGACAAGATCAGGCGGTTACCGTCATTTCCCGGCTCGATGCCAAAGATTTTCCCTTCCAGCGCATCCTTGTTGGCGGCGATATCGGCAAAATCCTTGATGCCAAGGGCGGCGCCAGCCTCGTTGGTGGCCAGGGTGTATTTCGCGCCCTCGAGGTTGGTGCGCACCGTTTCAACCGTGCCCGCATCGCGGTAGGGGGCAATATCGGCCTCCATGGTGGGCATCCAGTTGCCCAGGAAAACATCAACATCGCCACCCGCCAGTGCGGTGTAAGTCACTGGAACGGATAGCAATTTTGTCTCAGTTTCATAGCCCAGCGATTCAAGGATCAGCGAGGTTGCGGCGGTGGTGGCGGTGATATCCGTCCAGCCGACATCCGAAAAGGTTACTTTGTCGCAGCCAGCGGCGGCGGCGGGGCCTGCCAGCATAACGGCCGCAGCGGTTGCCATAAGGGCGGATTTAAGGGTGGTCATGTCGTCTCCCTGGGTTGACTTTGGTTTTGTTGATTGACGAGTCAATAAACTTCACGCTACCTCGGTTTGGCAAGTGTTTTATTGAGGGCGTGCCAATGCCGAAGCTTGGAATGGAGCCTATCCGAAAGGCCGCCTTGGTCAATGCCACGATTGCCGAGATCGGGCGGGCCGGGTCGTTGGATGTGACGGTCAGTCAGATCGCCAAGCGGGCAGGCATGTCTTCGGCGCTGGCGCACCACTATTTCGGCTCTAAGGAAGAGATGTTTCTGGCGGCGATGCGGCATGTTCTGTCGCTGTATGGGGCCGAAGTGCGCGGTGCTTTATGCGCGGCTCAGGGGCCGGAGGCGCGGCTGATTGCCATTCTGCGGGCCTCTTTTTCGGCGGCGAATTTTCGACGCGAAACCATTGGCGCGTGGTTGAATTTCTATGTTCTGGCGCAAACCGTGCCGCAGGCCCGCCGCCTTTTGGCCGTCTATCAGCGGCGGTTGCGGTCCAATCTTCTGGTCTGCCTGCGCCCGCTGTCGCAGAGTCGCGCTGATGCAGTGGCTGACGGTTTGGGCGCACTGATTGATGGGGTTTACCTGCGTGAAGCCTTGAAAAATACCGCCCCCGATGGGGCAGCGGCAGTGGCCATGGTGCTGGCTTATCTTGCGGCAGAACTGAAGGGACAAGACCAATGAAGGCGCAACCCAAGGCCAGCCATTTCGTTAACGGCGGCTATCTTGAAGACACCGCCGGGCCCGCGTTTGACGTACTGTATCCCGCCACTGGCGAGGTAATCGCCCGACTGCACGAGGCGACACCTGCGGTGATCGAGGCCGCCTTGGCAAGCGCGCAGGCGGCCCAAAAGGCCTGGGCCGCCACCCGACCAATAGACCGCGCCCGCATCCTGCGCCGCGCCGCCGATATCATCCGCGACCGCAACGATGCGTTGTCGCATCTGGAAACGCTTGATACCGGAAAACCGCTGCAGGAAACCACGGTGGCCGATTGGCCATCGGGCGCGGATGCTCTTGAATTCTTTGCAGGTTTGGCCCCAACTGTGACGGGTGAGACCATCCCCTTGGGGCGTGATTTCGTCTATACGATCCGCGAGGCCTTGGGCGTTTGCGTCGGCATTGGGGCGTGGAATTACCCCAGTCAGATCGCCTGTTGGAAGGCCGCACCAGCGCTGTCTTTGGGCAATGCGATGGTGTTCAAACCGTCGGAAATCACCCCCTTGGGGGCGCTGAAACTGGCCGAGATACTTATCGAAGCCGGCCTTCCGCCGGGTCTTTTCAACGTGATTCAAGGCCGCGGGGCAGTGGGGGGCGCGCTGGTCACCGACCGCCGGGTGGCCAAGGTTTCGTTAACCGGATCGGTGCCGACGGGCCGCAAGGTTTATGCGGCGGCAGCGGATGGCGTGCGGCATGTGACGATGGAATTGGGTGGCAAATCGCCCCTGATCATCTTTGACGACGCCGATCTGGACAGCGCTGTGGGGGCCGCGATGCTGGCAAATTTCTATTCCGCCGGGCAGGTTTGCAGCAATGGCACCCGGGTTTTTGTGCAAAATGGCATCAAATCCGCCTTCCTTTCCCGCCTTGCTGCGCGCACGCAGGCGATCAGGTTGGGCGATCCTTTGGATAGGACCACCCAAATGGGGCCGCTGGTCAGTGCCGCACAGGCCGACAAGGTTATGGGTTATATCGCGGGCGCCAAATCCGAAGGCGCTCGGCTGATTTGTGGCGGTGATCGCGGGGCGATGAATTCCGGCAATTACGTGGCACCCACGGTGTTTGCCGACGTGACCGATGACATGACCATCGCCCGTGAAGAAGTGTTCGGCCCGGTGATGTCGGTGCTTGATTTCGAGAATGAAGAAGAGGTTGTAACCCGCGCTAATGCCACGGAATTTGGCCTTGCTGCCGGGGTATTCACTGCCGATCTTACCCGTGCGCACCGGGTGATTTCTGCGCTGGAGGCTGGCACCTGTTGGATCAACGCCTACAATCTGACCCCGGTCGAATCACCCTTTGGCGGCTCGAAAATGTCGGGTGTGGGGCGTGAAAACGGTCACGCCGCTGTCGAGCATTACACTCAGATCAAGTCGGTTTACGTTGGCATGGGGCCGGTTGATGCACCCTACTGACGCGGCCCCGCTGCGGGAAGGAACCCCAGAATGAACGCGGATTTCGTGATTGTCGGCGCGGGCTCGGCGGGATGTGCGACGGCGTATCGTTTGGCAGAGGCCGGATCAAAGGTCGTGGTCATCGAACACGGCGGCACCGATGCCGGGCCGTTTATCCAGATGCCTGCCGCCCTGTCGTATCCGATGAACATGGGCCGCTACGACTGGGGCTTTCAAACCGAACCGGAACCATATCTAGGGGGGCGAACCCTTGCGACCCCGCGCGGCAAGGTGCTTGGCGGTTCGTCCTCGATCAACGGCATGGTATATGTGCGCGGCCACGCCCGCGATTTCGACCACTGGTCGGAACAGGGGGCGCAAGGTTGGTCGTATGCCGATGTGCTGCCGTATTTCAAGCGGATGGAGCATTGGCACGGCGGCCCGACCTCGGAGTTTCGCGGCACCGACGGCCCGCTGCACATCACCCGTGGCCCGCGCAAAAACCCGCTGTTTGACGCTTTCATCAACGCGGGTACGCAAGCGGGCTACCCGGTGACCACCGATTACAACGGCCAAAGCCAAGAGGGTTTTGGCCCGATGGAGGCGACGATTTACAAGGGGCGGCGCTGGTCTGCGGCCAATGCCTACCTGAAACCGGCGCTGAAAACCGGCAATGTGCAGGTGATCCGCGCCTTTGCCCGCCGCGTGGTCATCGAGAATGGCCGCGCTGTGGGCGTCGAGGTGTCGCGCGGTGGTACCCTTGAAATCATCCGCGCCGCCCGCGAAGTGGTGCTTGCAGCATCGTCGATTAACACCCCGAAATTGCTGCTGCTTTCGGGCATTGGTGGGCACGCGCAATTGGCCGAACACGGCATTCCCGTGGTTGCAGATCGCCCTGGCGTTGGGGCCAACCTGCAGGACCATCTGGAGCTTTATCTGCAATTTGCTGCCACTCAGCCGATCACCCTTTACAAACACTGGAACCTTTGGGGTAAGGCGATCATCGGCGCGCAATGGCTGTTCACCGGCAAAGGCCTGGGGGCATCGAATCAGTTCGAGGCTTGCGCCTTTATTCGCAGCAAAGCCGGGGTGGATTATCCCGATATTCAGTACCATTTCCTGCCCATTGCCGTGCGCTATGATGGCAAAGTCGCCGCCGAGGGCCACGGGTTTCAGGCCCATGTTGGCCCAATGCGGTCGAAATCGCGGGGCGCGGTTACCCTGCGGTCGGCCAATCCCACTGATGCGCCAAGAATTCAGTTCAACTACATGTCGCACCCCGAAGATTGGGAAGATTTCCGCCGCTGCATTCGTCTTACCCGTGAGATTTTCAGTCAGCCTGCCATCAAAACCTTTGTAAAACATGAAATTCAGCCGGGATCTGCGGTGCAAACCGATGATCAGTTGGATGCCTTTATCAAAGCCCACGCCGAAAGCGCCTATCACCCCTGCGGCACGGCACGGATGGGACGACGCGACGATCTGCACGCCGTGGTTGATCCCGAATGCCGGGTGATCGGTGTTGAGG
>JBAVTI010000314.1:0-4305 GCA_049696055.1 Paracoccaceae bacterium
TCGGTGATCAAAATGACCTCGGCCCCCTGTTCGACCGCCAGTTCCACCAGTTGCAGCACCGAGTTTTCATAACGCCGCATGTCGAACACCAACAGGATATCGCCACGTTTCATATCCAAAAGCGCCGGGGGCCAGGTGTTGGACATATCGGACAAGAGGGTGACATCGGGGCGCACGACCTTCATCAGGGTCACGAAATAGTCGGCCATGGTATGGGTGATACGGCCGCCCATCGCGTAGATCGCACGGGTCGGATCGGCCAACAAAGCGGCGGTGGCATCAAACTCGGCATGGTCGATCTGGCTAAGGGTGGCTTGCAGGTTGGCCACTACGGCATCGGCAAAGCGGTTCAGGATATGGGTGTCTGGCACGCCACCTGCCCAGCGATCGTGTTTGGCGAGCGGCGAGATCAGCATCGCCTCGACTTCGCCGCGCAGGGCAGATTGGTAATCAGGGTAGCCTTTGAAGCCCAGCTTTTGCACCAGACGGACCACGGTAGGGGTGCTGACCTCGGCCGCCTTTGCCAGGGCTGTGATCGAGCCCAAGGCGGCAACGGGGTAGCTGCGCAGGATATGGGTGGCGAGTTGGCGTTCAGCGCGGGTCAGGCCTTGCAATGCGGCACGCATCTGATCTTCGATGGTTAAAACTGCACTCATGAACCTGATCCCCCCGACCCTTCCTGCCACCCTAGCGGCGATGATCCGCCGGGCCAACTTAGAAAACAATCGAACATTGCGTTTCTCCAAGAAAACATCTTGACAGAAACAGGGGTGGCGGGGGACGTTTGGGGAAATTCCGGGGGGAAGACAAGGCAGCATGCCAGCGCTTGAAACAGCCATTGGGCCGGAGGTTTTTCCAGCCGTAATCGAGAATGCAACGGCGCGCGGGCGTATCGTGCTGGTGTGCGAGCATGCCTCGAACGCGTTTCCGCAGCGCTGGGGCGATTTAGGGCTGACGGCGGCAGAGTGCCGCGCCCATATCGCGTGGGATCCCGGCGCATTGGGGGTGGCGCGGGGGCTGTCGCGACTGTTGGATGCGGTTTTGGTGCATGCGCCGGTGTCGCGGCTAATCTATGATTGCAACCGTGCGCCCGACATGCCGGGCGCGATGCCAGCACGGTCGGAAGTGCATGATATTCCAGGAAATTCAGTGATCAGCGCGGGCGAACGGGCGGCGCGGACGCAGGCGATTTACGCGCCGTTTCACGCCGGTTTGCACAGCGTTTTGGCGCAAAGGCTAGCGCTTGGGCTGGCACCCGTGGTAATCACGATCCATTCGTTCACGCCGATTTACCACGGCAAGCCGCGCGCAGTAGAGTTTGGTGTTATCCATGATGCCGACCCGACTTTGGCGCTGGCGATTGTGGCGGCTGCACAAAGCCACAGTCGGTTGAAGACCGAGTTGAACGCGCCCTATTCGGCGGCGGATGATGTGACCCACACGCTGCGCCTGCAAGCTACACCTTACGGATTGCCCAATGCGATGCTGGAAATTCGCAACGACCTGATCGCCACGCCAGCAGCCGAGCAAGCGATGGCCGATGCGCTGGCACCGGTGTTGAACATGGGACTGGTGGAAATTCAAAAGCAAGCCAAAGCCGGGTGAGGTTTTCGCTGCACCTTACGCCAAAGACAGGGCCGAAGATCCGGCCTTTCATTCCAGAAAAAGCCCCCGAAAGATCGGGGCGAACCAAAGATAAGGGACTGATATGCCCGCTAATTTGACATTTGACGCGTTGAAAGAGGCTGTGGATCGCGGCGAGATTGACACCGTGGTGGTGGCGATTGTGGATATGCAGGGCCGCATGATGGGCAAGCGGTTTCAGGCCAATTTCTTTTGCGAAAGCGGCTGGCACGAGACGCATTGCTGCAACTATCTGCTGGCAACCGACATGGAGATGGTGACGGTGCCGGGGTATAAAGCCTCGAGTTGGGCTGCGGGATACGGCGACTATGTGATGAAGCCCGACATGGCGACCTTGCGCTTGATCCCGTGGATGCCCGGCACGGCGATGGTGATGTGCGATGTGTTGGACCATCACACCCACGATCTGGTTCCACATGCCCCACGTTCGATATTGAAGGGTCAGGTCGCGCGCGCCAAGGCGCTTGGATATGATGCGATGATGGCGACTGAGCTTGAGTTTTTCCTGTTTGATCAGACTTTTGCTGACCTATTCGATAGTGGTTACCGCGCGATGACGCCAAAGGCGCGCTATAACGTCGATTATTCGATTTTTGGTGCATCGCGCGATGAACCGATCATGCGGGCCATTCGCAACGGGCTGTATGGCGCGGGGATTCCGATCGAATGTTCGAAGGGCGAGGCAGAGGCCGGGCAGGAAGAAGTTAACGCCAAGTATTCCGATGCCTTGGATACCGCTGATATGCACAGCATCATCAAAGTGGGGTGCAAAGAGATCGCGCTGGCGCACAATGCAAGCGTGACCTTCATGGCGAAGTACGATCACCGCCGGGCCGGATCTTCCAGCCATGTGCATCAATCCCTGTGGAAAGACGGCAAGCCTGCGTTCATGGATGCGTCCGATAAACACGGAATGTCCGCACTGATGAAGCAGTATATGGCTGGGCAGTTGGCACATGCGGCTGAAATCACTTACTTTTTGGCACCTTGCGTCAACAGCTATAAGCGCTTTGTGGTGGGGATGTTTGCGCCGACCAAGGCGGTCTGGAGTCGTGATAATCGCACGGCGGGGTTCCGGGTTTGCGGCGAAGGCACCAAATCGGTGCGGGTGGAATGTCGCATTGGCGGGGCCGATCTGAACCCGTATCTGGCGTGTGCGGCGCTGCTTGCTGCGGGGTTGGACGGGATTGAGAACAAGATGGCATTGGAACCCGAAGCGACTGGGGATATCTACCAAGCGGGTCAGGTGCGTGAAATACCCCGCACGTTGGGGGCTGCTGCCGAGGCGTTGCATGGGTCGGCCATGCTGCGCGCCGCATTAGGCGACGGGGTGGTGGACCATTATCACCGCGCCGCGATGTGGGAGATTGAGGAACAAAACCGCGTCGTTACCGACTGGGAAGTGGCACGCGGGTTTGAGCGCGCATAACAGCGCCAAGGTTTGAACGCCTGCGGGCGAAGGATGGATACGATGACGAAAGCAATACAACTTATCTCGCCGGTAGACGGCTCGGTTTATGCCGAGCGGATGCCTTTGAGCCGTGATGCGGCAATGGCGGCTGCGGCGCGGGCAAAGGCGGCGCAAAAGGCTTGGGCGGCGCGGCCCTTGGCGGAACGGATTGCGCTGGTCAAGGCTGGCGTGGCCAAGCTGATGGAAAAGAAGGACACGCTGGTTGAGGAACTGGCGTGGCAGATGGGGCGACCTGTGCGGTTTGGCGGCGAGTTTGGTGGGGTGAACGACCGCACCAACTATATGTCGGATATCGCAGCAGAGACGTTGGCCCCGCATGTCATTGAAGACAGTGATAAATTTCGCCGCTATCTGGCGCGCGAAGCGGTGGGCGTGGTGTTCATTGTGGCCCCGTGGAACTACCCTTACCTTACCACGATCAACACGCTGGCCCCTGCCCTGATCGCGGGCAACGCGGTGATCCTAAAGCATGCAAGCCAGACCATGTTGGTAGGCGAGCGGCTGGCCGAGGCGTTTCACGCCGCGGGAATCCCGGCGGATGTGTTCCAGAATGTGGTGTTGGACCATGCGACAACTGAATATCTGATCGGGGCGCGGGCGTTCAATTTCGTGAACTTTACCGGGTCGGTTGGCGGCGGTGTGGCCATGGAAAAAGCGGCGGCGGGCACCTTTACCGGGATGGGGCTGGAGCTGGGCGGTAAAGACCCCGGCTATGTGCGCGCCGACGCCGATCTGGATGCGGCAGTGGATACGCTGATGGATGGCGCGATGTATAATGCGGGCCAATGCTGCTGCGGGATCGAGCGGATTTACGTGCATGAAAGCCTGTTTGACGCCTTTGTTGAAAAGGCGGTGGCTTGGGTCAAGGCGCTGACGCTTGGCAACCCGTTTGATGCCGCCTCGACCCTTGGGCCGATGGCGAACAAGCGGTTTGCAGCCGTGGTACGCGGCCAGATTGCCGAGGCGGTGGCCGCAGGGGCAAAGCCGCTTATCGACCCGGCGTTGTTCCCGGCGGATGATGGCGGGGCCTACCTTGCACCGCAAATTCTGGTGAATGTTAACCACAAAATGCGGGTGATGATGGAGGAATCCTTTGGCCCGGTGGTTGGCATCATGAAGGTGAAGGACGACGCCGAAGCCATTGCTTTGATGAACGATTCCCCCTATGGCCTGACCGCCTCGATCTGGAC
>JBAVTI010000315.1:0-1839 GCA_049696055.1 Paracoccaceae bacterium
ACCGTCAAGGTCGCCATCGACGCCAACACGTTCGAGCTGTTCACCGATGGCGAATGGGCTTGGCCGGCAAACCCCGAAGATGACGCCACCCTGCTTGCCGCGATGAAAAAGGGCGGCTCGGCCGTGATGTCCGCCGCCTCGGCCAAGGGCACGCAGACCAAGGACACCTTCTCGCTGCGTGGCTTTACCGCCGCCATGGAAGACGCTGAAAAGCGCTGCAAATAACCCCAGACGCCTGAATTTCACAAAACGCCCCGGTCACCGCACCGGGGCGTTTTGCATTTCCCCCCAGATCGCCTATATAAACCGCTTGCCCATCCGCGCCCCGAGGACACCATGACCCTGCCCACCGCCCCCATCACCCAAGATGTCCTCACCCTGCCGCGCAAACTGCCCGAGGGCGGCAAGACCAACATCATCGGCCTGACCCGTGATCAACTGCACGATGCCCTGATCGCCGCCGGCACTCCCGAACGCCAAACCAAAATGCGCGTCGGCCAGATCTGGCTGTGGGTCTACCACTGGGGCAAGCGTGATTTCGCGCAAATGACCAACCTCGCCAAAGACTTCCGCGCCCTGCTGGCTGACAATTTCACCCTCGAATTGCCCGAGGTCGTCACCAAACAGATTTCGGCCGATGGCACCCGCAAATACCTCGTCCGCATCGCTGGCGGGCATGAGGTCGAGGTGGTCTATATTCCCGAAACCGATCGCGGCACCCTGTGCATTTCCAGCCAGGTAGGCTGCACCCTGACCTGTTCGTTCTGCCATACCGGCACCCAGAAACTGGTCCGCAACCTGACGGCGGGCGAAATCGTCGGCCAGGTCATGCTGGCGCGCGACGACCTTGGCGAATGGCCGGTTCAGGGTGCCCCGCGCAATGAATACCGCCAAATTTCCAACGTCGTGCTGATGGGCATGGGCGAGCCGCTCTATAATTTCGACAACGTGCGCGACGCGATGAAGATCGTGATGGATAACGAAGGCATCGCCTTGGGCCGCCGCCGCATCACGCTGTCCACCTCTGGCGTGGTGCCTGAAATCGCCCGCACTGCCCGCGAAATCGGCTGCCTGCTTGCCGTCAGCTTTCACGCAACCACGGATGAGGTGCGCGATCAACTGGTGCCGATCAACAAGAAATGGAACATCGCCACCCTGCTGGATGCGCTGCGCGAATACCCCGGCCTGACCAATTCCGAACGCATCACCTTTGAATACGTGATGCTGCAAGGGGTGAATGACAGCAAAGAAGACGCCCACCGTCTGGTCGAGCTGATCAAGGGTATCCCCGCCAAGATCAACCTGATCCCGTTCAACGAATGGCCGGGCGCGCCCTACAAACGCTCGTCTGGTAACCGCATCCACGCCTTTGCCGACATCATCTACAACGCAGGCTACGCCTCGCCGATCCGCACCCCGCGTGGCGAAGACATCATGGCCGCCTGTGGTCAGCTGAAATCGGCCACCGAACGCGGGCGCAAATCCAAGGCTGAAATCGCCTCTGAGGCTGGGATTTAACGCGATTTTAACCATGCGCCCAGAAACTGGCGGCATGGAACATGAAATCATCAGCTTAAGCCTCCCCCGCGCGATGATCCTCGCCCTGCAACATGTCGCAGGCCAAGACGATGTAACCGTCGGCCAAATCATCCGCGCAGCCATCGCCCGCGATCTCACGCGCCGCCAAAAAGCGAAGACACCCGTTAGGGTGGATGAGCGGCTCGTCGCCCCCTTGCGGGCACTCCTCGCTGACGATTTCGCCTATTCCAAAAACTGGGCTGACCTGCAAACCCGCCTCCGCCACAAAGGCTATCAACTGGCCGAGGCGGGCGGCGGTCT
>JBAVTI010000316.1:0-4018 GCA_049696055.1 Paracoccaceae bacterium
GTGTTGGATCAGCAAGATGATGTTCAGGTCCAGCGAAGCTTACTTAGCGCTAACATACTTGCGCAAGATGCCGCCGTTGATGTTTCGTCAAATGTTTTTGACGCGGATACTGCGGTTGTTGTTGCAAAATATCGGTCGGCCTTAAGAAGGATGAACGTTGCGGTAGGTGAGGCTCACGATGTTCTTTCAATGGGTCCTTTTTGGGAAGCTGCGTCAGATTTGTTAGTCGCAAGAAATGAACTATTAGATGCGCTTGAAAAACAAGCAGCGCTCACGGGAAGTTAGCCCACCAACTGACAAACTTCGTCGGCTGGTGATGGCACGGCGGGCCGAAGGCGCACAACAGCCCGCCGCCTGTGACCGGGGCGCGGTGGTACCAGCACCGCCCCGGCCAACCTCAAAGCACAGGCAGTTCGGGGGCTACCCGGCCGCGTGTGACGGTATCGAAGGCGTAGAGGGGCACGGCAAGGACGGCCCGCGTCGCAAGGTCCAGACTGCCAAGCCCGGCGGCGGTAAGGGCTTGCCGAATGGTCGTTACAGGGGTCGCAAACCCGACGACGACAACAGCCGGAAAGCCTACGTCGGGTGCGTACGGCGCTTGCTGCGCTTTCCAAATGGTATGTTCGACGCGTTCGACCAAGGCCGGTTGCCCCGTTGGGGGGGGTGGTTGATACCCACGCCAACGGCTTGCGGCGTGAAAATCGGCAAGACGCCTTGGGCGCAAAGGGCTTCAACGTCTGCCCCGGCTTCGTCAATGGCCACAGGAACAAGGCTTCCTGTCTTCTTTGCACACATGGCTACTTCTCCTTGTTGCACGGTTGATCCCTCTTCAGGATAACCCAACGGTGGGGAAGCAGCCGACACATCCCTTTAGCTGTCATTCGATCTTTGGGTGCGCGCCCCAAGAGCGGATATTGTGTCGGCAGTCGGCACTCGGCACTCGGCAAAACCAAATCGCGGACAAAGCCCTGGCCGCTAGAACCATCAGCGCAATTTAAGCCCTAAATGCTGTTAGACTTAAGTGCCCGGGCCGGGGGTTACCCCGGCCCGGACCAGTTTTGGATGCCGGGAGAAAGCGACACCGGGGGAGTTCCGTGTCAGCCCCGTTGCGGGGGATGCCCGTCGTGGCTGGCCATATGGCTTTCGATCTCGGCCTCTAGCGTCGCCATCGTCTCGCCGCCCGCCATCAGATCGGTGATTTCTTCGCGCGTCCGCTCACCCTTTCGGAAATCGGCGGCGATGGCACCACGGATCAAAACGGCGAAATGGTCGCCTACCGCCATGGCGTGCATGACTTGGTGGGTGATGAAGATAACCGCCAGACCGCGCCGTTTCGCCTCATTCACGATGCGCAGAACATGGGTTGCCTGCTTTACGCCAAGCGCCGCGGTGGGTTCATCCAAGATCAGCACGCGCGCGCCAAAGTGAACCGCGCGGGCGATGGCCAATGACTGCCGCTCGCCTCCTGACAAGCCACCAACCAGACGGTCGCCGTCAGTAATGCGGGTGATGCCAAGCCGCTGCACCGCCTCAACCGCAACCGCATTGGCCTTTTTGCGGTCATAAATTTTGAACGGCCCCCAACCTTTGGTGGGCTCCACCCCGACAAAAAAAGACCGTCCGATCGACATCAGCGGAAATGTCCCGCCGAACTGGTGGACGGTGGCAATGCCGTGTTCAGAGGCATTGCGCGGGCTGGTGAACCTGACGGGGGCACCATCCATTTCGATGGTGCCAGAACTGGGCTGGTGGACGCCGGACAACAGCCGGATCACCGTTGATTTTCCCGCGCCGTTGTCGCCCAACAGGCAAAGCACTTCGCCCGCGCGCAGGTCCAGGTTTATATCGTGCAGAACATCAATCGGCCCGAAGGATTTGTTGATGTTGCGAAGGCTGAGGATGGGTGCGGTCATCCCTAAACCCCTTTCTTTCTGGGCGCATAAGACAGGGCCATTTTGCGGAAGGTGTTGTTCATCAAGACTGCCAGCAGCAGCAGCACGCCGATGATCAGGCTGGCCCAGTTGGCGTCAAAGGGCGTGTAGTAGATGCCTTGGTTGACGATGGCGAAGGTCAGGGTGCCAAGCACGATGCCGACGATCGACCCATAGCCGCCCGTCAACAGCACACCGCCCACAACAACCGAAATGATTGCGTTGAAGATATAGGATTGCCCCGCCGAAACTTGCGCCGAGTTGTAAAGGATCGCTTGGCTCATACCGACAAAGGTGGCGCTGGCACCGCTGCACATAAACAAAAAGATCGTCATCCGGTCGGTCGGGATGCCGGCGTTGCGGGCTGATACCTTGTCGCCACCCATCGCAAGAATCCAGTTACCAAAGCGGGTGAAGTGCAACACGAACCCCCAGACAAGCGCGGCCACGACCCACCACAGAATGGTGACCTGAAACACACCGCCGATAAATCGCCCCAACAGCCACTTCGCCTCGGGTCCGGCCTTGATCGCGACCGAAGTGGTGCCGGTGACCAGCACCGACAGGCCAAGCGTTAGCCCGGCCACGGCGAACAGCGTGCCCAAGGTTACGATAAAACTGGGCACAGCGGTGCGCACGACCAAAATGCCGTTGATCAAGCCGACAAACGCGCCAAGCGCCAAAGCTGCGCCAACGCCCAGAACGATTGGCAGGTGAAAATGCCCCGAAATGATCGCCGTCATCATCGAGCCTGCCGGAACCAGCGATCCGATGGAAATGTCCAACTCGCCGGCAATCATCAAAAGGCCAATCGGAATGGCGATGATGCCAAGCGAGGCTGCTACGTTCAGCCAACTCGCGGCCCCGCTGAACGAGGCAAAATTCGTGCCGCCAAAGACGGTGAAAAACGCAAACACGGCGGCTAGGCCAATGAAAGAGCCGGTTTCGGGGCGGCGCAGCAGCGCACCTATGGAAAAGCTGGTGGTTTGGTTGGTCATGGTGCGGGGTTCCCGTCGATGCAGATCTGCAACCGGGGCGGCAGGTTGCCGCGCGGGCTTTTGGCTGTCAGATCCTAGCGGATAAATATCCGGCCCCGCGAAAAATATGGCGGGGCCGGATGGCGGGTTTAATTTAACGGAACCCGGCCGCAGCACCGGCGATGGTGGCGTCAACGTTGGCGGCGTCCACAATGCCCGGCCCGGTCAGCACCGGAGCCGAAGCGATTGCAGTGCCAAAGTTAGCGTAGGCATCCGCCATCGACACCGCAAGGAAGCCTTGCAGCCACGGCTGTTGGTCCACGGCAAACAGTTGCGTCGCGGCCTTGATACGGTCCAGCCCCGCGCCGTCCATATCAAACGAGGCAAGCTGCACCTTGCCGGTCAGGCTTGCCTGTTCGATGCCTGTCGCCGCCGAGTTCGCATCGCCTGCCGAGATCGTAATCACGCCAGCAATCGTCGGGTCTTTCATCAGCGTTGCTTTGATCGCTTCGGCAACGGCCGTCGGATCGCCAAAGCTGGAGGCGGGCAGCGGCAGTTGGGTCGAAACACCACCCTCGGCTGTAATGCCATCTGCCACGCCCTTGCAACGATCTTCCAGGTTCTGCGCACCCGGAACGGTGTTGACGCAGATCACGTTCTTGAAACCGTGGCTGCCGAAATAGGCACCCGCCGCCAAGCCAGCCGGATATTCCTCGTTGCCGATGTAGTTCAGCGCGCCCAACTCTTTGGCCTTGTCCGCGCCGCCCGAGTTATAAAGCATTACGGGAATACCGGCATCCATCGCGGCCTTGATCGCCTCGTCTTGCGCATCCGGAACCCAGTTTGGCACGGCAATCACCGAAGCACCTTGGGAAATCGCCGTGCGCACCAGGTTTGCAGCATCACCGCCAATGTTATCATAGTTCTGCAACATCAGATAGTTGACAGTGCCACCATGCGCCGTGACGACCAGCGTGGCGTCATCAATGCCCTTTTTGACCTTGGCAAAGAACGGGTCATCCGCCTTGCCGCCAACAACCGCAATGCTGATGCCTTCGGCAAAAACCGCCGTTGCCGCAATCGCCAGAACCGAGGCCATCAGCGCAGTCT
>JBAVTI010000317.1:0-1793 GCA_049696055.1 Paracoccaceae bacterium
AGGACGTCTGCGCCACCTGCTTTCAGGCCCTCGGCCTGTTCGTGGAACATCTCGACGGCGGTTTCGTGGGTAAGGGTGCCCATCGGGATCATGATTTCGCCGGTGGGGCCGACCGAGCCTGCGACAACGACGGTGCGGCCCGCCTTGTCGGCGATTTCACGGCCCAGGCTGGCGGCAAGGCGGTTCAGTTCATGCACGCGGCCTTGGGCACCGTGCAGCTTGAGGCGGCTGGCGTTGCCGCCAAAGCTGTTGGTGAGGAAGATGTCAGACCCGGAATCAACAGCGGATTTATACAGCGCACGGATGTTGTCGGGTTCATCGGCATTCCAGAATTCCGGCGCGTCGCCCGATGACAGCCCCATGTTGAACAGGTTGGTTCCGGTGGCCCCATCAGCCATCAGCCAATCATGGGAAGACAGAAGTTTGGAAAGAGCGTCGGTAATCTGGGCCTCACTGTGCAATCAAGATCTTGGACAGGGGGGCGCGGGTGCTGCCTGTCAGTTGTTCTTCCTCTGCCACGGTCCGGGATCAGAGGCAATTTCATAATCTTCATCATGGTTGTGAAAATGGTCACTGTTGGGGGCCGGTTGGGCAGACAAGGCGGCGGGTCGCAGAATCGCGCGGGCGATTTCGGCAGCGCAAAGCGCCAGCGAGCGCCGTGTGGGGGCCGCGATATAGAGCGGTTGCCAGGCGGGAGCGAAGCTGTCTTTGAAGCGGGCAAGGCCTGCGCCATCGTTTGCCGCGCGCGTGGCAGGGCCGGATTTCGCAACCCATCGGGGAAGGGAAATGCCTGCTGCCGTCGGGCGTTTTGCGGCGGCAGGTACAGCCGCAAGCGACAGGCGGGGCAGGCCAAGCCGGGAAGCGTCGGCAAGGGCATGGGCGATCAGGGCGTGCATCGTACCATCGGGGGCCGCGGTGGCATGGCGCATCAGATCAAGGGTCCATTCCAGTACCCCTTCGTGAAAGCTGACAAAGGCCACCAGATCAGCACCTTGCCATGCAAGATAGGTGCGCTGACCCGCGATATAGCGGGGGCAAAAGCGGCCCATCGAAAAGCCGCGTTCGCCACCATGGTTCGCCGCCCATTGCTGCGCCACGCGGGCCATTGCGGCAAGCGGCGGGGTGCCGGTGGTGATGGTGATGCCCGCCGCGGTGGCATGGCGCAATTTGCGGCGCAGGCCGGCGCGGGCTGGCGTGGCAAGGGAAAAACCGCGCGGATCAAGATAGGCCTCAAAAGCGACGGGCAGCACATGAAAGCCCGCGTGTCGCGCAATCGCCGCCGTGCGCGCCGAGCATTTATAAAGGCACGGCAAGCGGCCTTCGCTTTTTGCGGCACGCATCAAGGCAGACAGCGCTTTGCCGCGCGCGACGCGACCTTCGGCTTGCAGCGGATCGAACAGGGCGACAAGGCCATGTGCCGTGCGCCCGGTGACCCATGTCGCGTTCCCCGTGGGTAATAGCGTCAGCTCGCCCTGCCGGATCAGCAGCGATTCGGCACGCGGTGCCAGCGTGGCCAGTTCCGGATCGGCCGGCCAAACCGCGCGGCGTTTTCGTTCGACCTCGCTTGGTCCCCAAGCGGTAAGCCCCGCCCCGGCAACAGCGGGAATGGCATAGTAAATTGCCCGATAGGCCAGAATTGCCGCCAGCAACGGCGCTTCTGGTGCCATGGGCAGCAGGGCGAGAAGCGTCACCTCGAAGGCACCAACCCCCCCCGGCGCGCCCGAAACCAACCCCGCGCCAAGGGCAATCAGAAAGGCGGGCAACAATGTCGTGAAAGGCATCGCCAAATCAGG
>JBAVTI010000318.1:0-3437 GCA_049696055.1 Paracoccaceae bacterium
GCGGTGCAGCGTTTGGCGGCCGAGGGGTTGCTGATCAAAGGCGGCGGTCACAAGATGGCTGCGGGCCTGACGGTGGCGCGCAACAAGCTGGATATGGCAATGGCGCGGCTGGGAGAATTGCTGGCCAAACAAGGGGCCGGGGCGGGCGGGCCTGCGGATCTACGGCTGGATGGCCTGCTGTCGCCCGGTGCGGCAAATCTGACTCTGGTAGAACAGCTGGACGAGGCGGGGCCATTTGGGGCCGCATCCCCTGCCCCCCGATTTGCCTTTGCCGACCAGACCGTTGTCGCACGGCGCATCGGCGAGAACCACCTGCGCCTGACCTTGTCGGATGGGTTGGGTGCGAAACTGGAGGCCGTGGCCTTTGGCGCGTTTGATGGCCCACTGGGGCCTGCGTTGGAAAACGCCGGCCATCAGCGGTTCCATCTGGCGGGCAAGTTGGAGGTCAACACTTACGGCGGACGCAGCAAGGTGCAGTTGCGGCTGGACGACGCAGCGCGCGCCTGAAGGTGTTTTCCGACGAATTGCCGCACTTTACCCCTTGCGAGTCACTCAAGCGCGCTTTAGACACCGCGCACTGTCCTGCGGCCCGTTCGTCTATCGGTTAGGACACCAGGTTTTCAACCTGGTAAGAGGGGTTCGACTCCCCTACGGGCTGCCAGTTATCCCCAGTTTCATAGTTAGCAGAATCCTGCCCGACTGCAGTCGCGGGGCACTTGCGTGTTCGCGCCAAGAGCTTAGAGTGGCACGGGTTTCAGATCAGGGTGTGCCAATGTTTCTTGCAAAGAATATACTGTCGTTTCTGTTTGGGGTGGTGCTGTTTTCACATGCGGCTCTGGCGGCCAGTTGTGGCAACAATGCCAACGGCTATGAGGCGTGGAAAACGGAAATGGCGTCCGAAGCGGCGGCCTATGGCGTCGGCGAGCGTGGGATTCAGGCACTGATGGGCACCAGCTATGCCAGCAAGACCATCTCGGCGGACCGCAATCAGAAAAGCTTTAAATACACGCTGGAAAAGTTTCTGAAGGTGCGCGGCGCGGACGCGATCATCTCGCAGGGGCGCAAGCGCAAGGCGCAAAGTGCCGATTTCTACGCCGGACTGGAGCGGAAATATGGCGTTCCGGCAGGCGTGGTGCTGGCAATTCATGGCATGGAAACCGGGTTTGGGAATTTCATGGGCGATACCAACGTAGTGTCGGCAATTGCGACGCTGGCGTATGATTGCCGGCGGACAGAGTTTTTCACCGGCCATCTGCTTGCCGCGTTGAAACTGGTGGATCAGGGGGTTATCTCGCCCAACACCATCGGGGCCAAGCATGGTGAGGTGGGGCACACGCAATTTCTGCCGGGTAACGTCTTGAAATACGGCGTCGATGGTAACGGCGATGGGCGACTTGATCTGACGGATCAGGCAGATGCGCTGGCGTCGACTGCCAATTTCCTGGCTCAAAAGGGGTGGCGACCCGGCAAAGGCTACCAGGAAGGCGAGCCTAATTACGCCGTGATCAAGGAATGGAATGCGGCTTCGGTCTATCAAAAGGCCATTGCGCTGATGGGGAACAAGATCGACGGTTGACCAAGTGGGCGGCAGCAATTCAGTCGGGCGGCACTATTGCCGTCTGTGGTTGGTTTTTTCTCTTGCGCAATGATATCGGCTAACCTAAACACCCCGACACTACCTGACGTGGCCCGTTCGTCTATCGGTTAGGACACCAGGTTTTCAACCTGGTAAGAGGGGTTCGACTCCCCTACGGGCTGCCACTTATCATTGTAAGTTATTGATTTTTCTTGATCGTCCGAAAACAGAAAAATCTTCACCCACAATCACCCATGACAAGAAGCCCCCCTGAAAGCGGCCCTTCGGGCGCTGCGACAGGATGGACGCGATTACGCATTCGATAACATTGCAGGGTCAACGGGAAACTTTTTACCAAGCAATGCACTTATCACTGACGCTTTGTGCATCCGACCGCAGGCGTATCGCGGCGTCATATACCGTCGCTCTTTCAATGACAAAGCGGCCACGTTCGAACCTGTCGCGCGAGGCAGGGCCGCGCCCGACGCCCGCTGCATCGTCATCGAAATGTTCGATCATGTCGTGAATGGCTTTCAGGCCGTTCTTCCCGCTTTCAACAGGAAGGCGGGTCAGCATCTTAACTGCAGTTCGATAAAGCCAAAGCCTGATGATGGAGTTTTCCCAAAAATAATTGTCTTCAAAGGCGGTTCTGTGGTCTTCGGTGAAAGCTTCCAGTGCCCGCCACGACAGAACAAGCATGTTCCATGCCGGTGTATGACGCGGTGTGTCGTAGTCTCAAACTACCGCTTGTTTTGCGCGATCCGGCAGTTCGTCCAAACGCATTCGCCCGCTTTTCAACGTCGGCCATCCACGACACGCGCGGCTCCGGCAGACCCATACCACATGGGCGGCACGGTCGACTTGGCCGGGATTGCCCCTCTGCGGCTACAAAGGTTGCTGCGGGCACGTCAGCGCCATCAGAAGAGGAAGACAGAGGTCCCACTTTCAGATCGCCAATGCTGCACTGGTATTCTCGATCAATCGGACAAGGCTGAGGGCGGTCATTGCCGAAGATTTGGGGTTTTCCGCCAATGGCGCATTGTCGAACTGCAGGGCCATGCGGCCGAAAGCGCCGGCTGCAATGATCTCATGCCGATTGCCTGCACCGTTTGGATCTGCGATCAGCGTCACGCGGGTTCGGTCGGGGCCAAGTCCGGCCAGCGCCACAACAAGCGCAACATTGGCGTTTTGCGGAAAACGCGTGGCTGCCTCGCGGGCAGTCCCGTGGAAAAAGGCCTGCGGTGCGCGAAGGCTTGCCAGATCGCACAGGGTTTCGGCCTCGGTTCCGACCCAGGCGCCTGGCGGTTTGGCGATGCGATGTTCGACCAAATCAAGCCCCATACGAGCAGCGGCAGACAACGCGTCGATGCCGCCAAGCGCACCAGGGGGGATGATCAGCTGCGCGCCATGCGATCTGGCCGCTTGCGTCAACTCGTCAAGCAGGGCCGCATCGGTGAAGGCCGAGGTCGAGGAAACCGCAAAATCCATTCCAGCGCCAAGGGCCGCTCGTCCCCAGGGAGCGACGGCGCTGCGGCCTGCGACTTCGACGACCAGACCCGCAGCTATGCCTGCAAGCTGACTTGGATCGGTCAGCACCGGCACTTTGGCGGGCAGGCCCGAGCGTGGCAGCGAGGTCTCGCGAAGGCCAATCGCCGCGATGCGCCCAGCGCTGCCGCGCTCTGCCAGCAGGCGCGCGACGGCACCGCCAATGGCACCAAAGCCCACGAGCACCACGCCTTTGCATTTGCTCAAAGCTTTACCCAACCCACCGGCGGTTCCTTGCCCGGATGGATCACGCCGCAGTTCGGGCAGGTGCGCAACGCCGCGTCGGCGTAGAATTTTGCATAGATCGGCGGCAAGT
>JBAVTI010000319.1:0-7168 GCA_049696055.1 Paracoccaceae bacterium
GGAATAGGGAATGCCAATATGCGCCGCCAGATGGAACACCACATCCGCACCCGCGACGGCCTGATCAACACCCGACGCATCCCGCAAATCGCCCGCAATGAATCGGATAGAGGCGAAAACATCGCGCGGCATGTCCAGAGCCGCCCCCTGAATTCCGTTCGAACTATAACGCGTGAAAACACTGACTTTGGCACCCGCCGCGACCAATGCCTCGCATAGGTGGCTGCCAATAAACCCTGCGCCCCCTGTAACAAGGACTTTTTTGCCATTCCAGAACATATGAACAACTCAAATAATGCGACGCTTCTGATTTTATTGAAGCATATCAACGAGTGTTTCGTCCAGCGGAATATCTGCACGCCACCCGCAGACCCGCTGCAAACGGGCAGATGATCCGATGCTGCGGGCAACACCTGATGCCGCCGGATGGCTGGGCGTCGGCATCGATGGATGCCAGCCGCCCTGCGCACAAACTGCCTGTGCCATGGCACCCAGCGACAACCCGCGCCCGGTAGCGATGTTGTAAAGATCGGGCGGTACATCTGGGTGGGCAAGCAAGATCAGGGCAGACGCCACATCGCGCACGTCAATCCAATCGCGGATCACGCCGGGGTCGTTCAGGATGATCTGATCAGGGTTGGCGCGCAACTGATCAATGAATACCTGCGGCACCAATCGCGCGGGCTGGCCCGGACCAATGACGTTAAAGGGCACACCGACGGCCACCGGCAAATCGCCGCGCGCATTCATCGCCAACCCAAGCAAGGTCGCCGCAGCTTTTGACACGCCATACGCCGCCACCGGGCGCATCGGGTGCTCTTCGGTTATGGCCCCCTGCCCCGGTACCATCGGTGCCCAGATCGCCGCCGACGATACCAGCACCACCCGCGGTGGCTGCGGCAGGCTGCGGGCGGCATGCAGCAAACGGTCGGTCACCGTGTAGTTGGCGCGCATCAGCCGCGCCCGACCGTCTTCATCATCCGGCGCTGCAATCAAACCGGCGCAATGCAGAATGACGTCTGGCCCGACCCGCCGCAACAGCGCGCCAATATCGCCGGTTTCCAAATCCAGAACCTCGATGCCTGCAACGCCTGACTGCAAGGGCACGATATGGCGCAACAGGGCCGTGACCTGCGCCCCTTTCGCCAACAATCCGGCGGTCACATGGCGGCCCAGAAATCCCCCGGCACCGGTCACCAAAACCCGCATTCCGCTGCTGCTAAACTGTGTATTGGTCATTGCGGCCCCGGTCGATGCGTCGTTCGGTCCCTATCTGGCCAGAAGAGCGGGCAAAATGCCAGCCCACAGCGAACCACCGTCTCAAAGTGCTTTTCCTTTCACTTGGCACAACGGATATCACACATCGCCCAATCCGGGGTGATGCACGATTCATAAGAAATGCAAAACGCTATAAACAAAAGCTTTGCGCAAAGGCCAAGGCTGCGCATAGCTTAGCTTATTTGCCCCCCTTACCAAAGGAAACGGCGTGCCTCCGTTCCGCACTTCCGCCATTCTTATCGACCACCCCTTGGTGGCCATGTTGCTTTTCGGGGGCATTTCGGTGGCGCTGGCCTTTGCCCTGGGGCCGCTACAGGCGGTCGTGGCGGTGTTAGGGATTATGGTTTGCTTTGTCAGTATGGTGCAGCCCATGCTTGGGCTTTGGGTCAACCTCTTTGCCAACACTTCGCTGCAGGTCTTGGGCAGCGCCCATATCATCGGCGCCCCGGCAAGCCTGTCAAAGATGTTTGGCGTGATCTCGATCGGGGCGATTTTGCTGCACGTGGTGTTTTCGGGCTGGAAAATAACGGCCTCACCATTGTTTCGCGTTTTTTTGCTATTCTTTATTCCCGTGCTGATGTGGGATCTGGTTGCCCCAAATCCCGAGACGGCCTTTCTGGAAGGCACGACCCGGTTTTTGCTGATGGTGCTCTTGGTGGTGATCATCGGCACCATCGGGGGGCAATCACAGCGCAATCTGGATCAATTGGTTATGGGTCTTTTCGTAGCCATCGCCCTGTGTGGCGTGATCGGACTGGCAGAACATTTTCTGCCCTCGCTTGCAGTAGAATCAGATGATCCCCGCGTGGCCGAGGGCATGATCGGCGGTATCATTGATCGGGAATCGCTGGATGGCGTGGCAGTAAAGCGGATCACCGGCGGCATCGGCGATGCCAATTGGCTGGCCTATTCCATTGCGATGACGGTGCCTTTGCTGATTTACGGCTGGCAACGCTGGTCGGGGTTCTGGATGCGCGGCCTGCTGATGGTATTGGCTGGACTGCAGATGATCGCCTTGGTCTACAGCTATACCAGAACCGGGTTTCTGGGGCTGGGCGCGGCCTCGATTTACCTGATTTTGCGCGGAGTGGTGCCATTACGCCCGCTTTTGGCAATTGCGGCTGTGGGCTTTGTCGTGGCCTTGGTCGCACTTCCCGAAGGCTTTGCCGATCGCATGTTTTCGTCGCGCTACCTGAAAGAAGGCAGCACGCCCCTGCGCACCTTCTTTGTCAGCGAGGCCGCAAATATCTTTCTTGAAAAGCCTCTTTTTGGCCATGGCTACAAGGGCTTTGGCCCCGAGTTCTACCAAGGCATGCAAACCCGTTTGCCCGAAGATGTGCGGCTAGAGGCTTGGGCAATTGATACCAAAAAATCCATCGAGGAAGGCCGCGAACTGGTCTCGAACATCGGCGCGCACAATCTGCAACTGGAACTATTGGTGGAATATGGCATCGTCGGGGCGGTGCTGTATTTCATGATTTTCGTCGTGGCATGGCGCGAGGCCTCCAAGATCGAGGCCACTGGCCCGCCACATCTGCGCTTGTTGGCGATTGCGATAAAAGCCGGATTGATCGCATTTCTGGCCTGCGGTCTGCTGGGCCATGCCAAGTATCTGAAAGTGCTGTGGATCTTGCTGGGGGTTTTGGTGGCGGCACGCCGGGTATCCGCCATTGGCGACAGCCCGTCGCGGGTGCTGCTTGCGTGGCGACGGGTATGACCGAGCGCCCCCCCCGCCATGTGCTTTATGTTCAGCCCAACTCCGAAGTGGGCGGCTCTGACATCGCCCTTGCCCGCACCATCGAGGCAATGGCCCCCACGGGTCAGCGCAGTTCGGTGGTGTTGCCGGGCGATGGGCCGCTGGTGGGGCGGTTGCGCGCCGCCGGGGCCGAGGTGCATTTCCTGCCCATGCTGCAATTGCGCACTTTGCCCTCACCGGTGTATCAGGCGCGCTATCTGGCATTGCTGGGGCCGACAGTCTGGCGGTTGTCGCGACTGATCCGGGATCTGCAGCCCGACCTCGTGCATTCCAACTCGCTTTTTTGCCTTTACGGTGCGTTTGCGGCAGCACTCGCCCGGACGCCGCACCTGTGGCATGTGCGTGAAATGGCCCCTTCGGTTCCCGTGCTGACCTGGGCCTACGCCGTCATGGTGCGGCGATTGTCGCGCACCATACTGGCGATGACCGATGCCTGCCTCGAACCACTTTTTGCGGTGCCACCGCGTCAGGCTGTGGTGATGCCCGACGCTCTGGATGCCGATGCCTTTCGCGCAGGGATGGACCCGCAACGCCTGCGCCGCGATCTGGGACTGGCGGCAGACGTGCAGATCGTCGGCACCGCCGCCCGTCTGGACCCGTGGAAAGGCATCCATGTTTTTATCGATGCTGCCGCCCAAGTGGCGCAGCGCTATCCAAAAGCGGTTTTCGTCATCGCGGGCGGCGCGCCGCAGGGGTTAGAGCAGTACGAGGTCGATCTTCGGGCACAGGTCGCTCGGCTTGGCTTGGGTGGCAAGGTGATGTTTCTGGGCTGGCGATACCGCTTGCAAGACATGGCCGATGTGATGGCGGGGTTTGATATCTTCTGCCATACCGCCGTGCGCCCCGAACCTTTCGGTCTGGTTCTGATCGAAGCCATGTCGGTCGCCACCCCGATCATCGCCGCACGGGCGGGGGGGCCAAAGTCTATTCTGCAAGACGGCGTGTCGGGGTTGCTGACCACACCGGGCGACGCCCAGGATCTGGCCCGCGCCATCATGCACCTGCTGGCCTCGCCCGACCGGGCCAAGGCATTGGGGGCCGCCGGGCAGGCGCGGCAAGCGCAGGAATTCTCGGTACCGCTGTTCGTGTCGCGACTATCGGCGATCTATGATCTGACGCTGCGGCGGCCCTGATCCGCAACGGCCTGCTCCACCGCCACCATCTGCCGGGCCAGAACCGCCACCGTGTGATGCGCCTCGATATGGGCGCGCGCGGCATCGCCTAAGCGTTGGCGCAAAGGCCCGTCCTGCAGCAGCCGGGCAAAGGCCTGCCCAAGCGCCACTGCATCGTCAATTGGCACTACCAGCCCGTTCACATCGTGTTGCACCACCAAAGGCAGGTCTCCGGCCCGGCTGACCACCACCGCGCGGCCCTGCGCCATACCCTCCAGACAGGTCAGCGGCAGACTTTCCTTGCGCGACGGCACCGCGATCACATCACTGGCGGCAATCCATTCGACGGTGCTGGCAACAAACCCGGCAAACCGCACGCGGTCACCCAGCCCCAATGCGTCCACGCTGGCACTCAGACTGTCCGCGGCATCGCCAGTGCCCACGATGACGCCCTGCCACGCCACATCGCGCGGCAGCGTGGCCAGCGCCTGTAGAAAAAGATCCTGCCCCTTGCCCGGATGCAACCTGCCCAGAACCGCAAAGATAACCCCATCCGGTGTCAAACCAAGCGCACGGCGCGCGGCCGCCTGATCTGGCAAGGGCGGCAACGGCACCGCATTGGGCACCACCGACGCTACCCGTGCCCCCGCGGCCCGCACTTCGGCAAGGGCTGCGTGGCTGCCGGTCAACACATGGTCGGCACGGCGCATCAACGCCCGGTCAACCGCCTCGAACGCCCGATAAAGCCGGCTGTGGGTAGCACCCAGCCAGCCATGCACATGGGCAATCCACGGCGTGGCGCACAAGGGTCGCGCCAATGCCACCACCAGATTTGCCCGCATATCATGGGTGTGAACCACCGAGATTTTCTCGTCCCGCAGCACCCGCGCCAAGCGCCATGCCACCAGCGGCGCAGTCGCCAACCCACCCCACTGCAGCACGATCAGACGCACCCGGCCATGCGCTGTCAACCGCGCCTCCAGCGCCGGATCGCGTTGGCGCGACACAAAGATCACCAACGGCTCCACTTCCGGCAGCGCCGCAAATTCGGGCATCAGGCCTTCAAGCATCGACTCGATGCCGCCAACATGGCCGTAATTCCCCTTCACATGCGCCACCCGGATCATGCCGCGACCCCGCTTCTTGGTGCCACCAAAGCCGCTGCACAGATCATCGCCCCAGCGGTCATCCGCATTGCAAGAACCGCCCAAGCCGCCCCCAACGCGCCCAAAGGCGGGATCAGCAGCACCCCGGCCACAGTCACCACCACGGCCTGCACCAAGGTGATCGCCAAGGTGGCGCGGGGCCGTGTCATCACCACCAGCGCCAGCGCCACCGGCACTATTCCCACCCACAGCAACACCGCCGCCGCCAATACCCGCAACACCGGGGCCGCCGCCAGGTAGGCCGGGCCAATCGTCAGCCCGATCAAGTCTTGGGCAAACACCGCCACACCCAGCGCCGTCAACAGCGCTACTGGCAAGGTAAACCGCACCAACGACGCCCAGAACGCCTTGAAAACTCCGCGCGCGTGCATCTCGGCAATGCGTGGCTGTAGCGCATGGGTGGCAAACCCCGCCACCATCTCAGGCACCAGCAGCAGAGGCAGCAACGCCCCATAAAGCCCGGCATCCGCAGGCCCGCGCAAACTGGTCAACATGAACAGATCCAACCGCTCGACAACGGCGCTTAGCAACATCGCCGGGGCGACCCACCGCAGATAGGACCAGCTTGCAATACTGACACGGCGGTTAAACAGCCACAATCGCTGCCGCGCCGCGCCCGAGAACCCAAAGCAGATCGCCACCATGCCAAGTGTCGCCCCGCCATAGGCAAGCAGGAAACCCGATGCATCCAGACCAACACCAACCGCAATAACAACCAACCCCAGAATGCGCAGGAATTGCAGCCCACCTTCGTAGATCAAAAACCGCCCAAACCGCTCACGCGATTGGCAATCCGACAGATAGCCGCGAAACTGAATCTCCAGCGCAGCACCGCCACCCGCCAACATCACCACCGGGCCCAACGTCGGATCGCGCAAAAACATCGCCGCTATCGGGCGTGCAAGCAGCACCGCAAGCACAACGATCACCACCCCCAACCCCAGGCGTATCTGCTGCGCCGCCCGCCAAACCGCCACCGCCTTGTCCGGATCGTCGGCCAACAGCACGGGCACCTGCCGGGCCACATCCATGTCCAATGGGTCACTTAACGCCGAGGAAAACAGCTTTAGCCCTGCCAAGGCCAGCGCCAGAACCCCCGCCTGCACCACGCCGTCAGGCCGGGCACCGATCTGGCGATAGGCCCAAATGATCGCCACGAACCAACAGCCGAGCAGCGCAATCCGCGTCAGCGTGATCGCGGCGGTGCGGCGCAAAAGGGCGGCGTCAGTGGGCGTGTTCATGACCCGGCCTTTTCTTCCGAACCGGCCCCTGCCGCATGGCGGGCCTGTTGCGATGCCCGGCGTTGCCGCCGCAACGCACGGATCACCGCAGGCGGCAGCGCCGCAAACACCAACCGAAACCATGCAATCGGGCGTAACAGCACCCGTGGCTCGGCCATGATGATCGCCCGTGCCTTGCGCCATGTCGCCCCAAACCCGCTGCCCAGCCGCGTCATGTGCAACGTGTCCAGCGCCTGCTGCGCCACCGCCACCCGCGCCAGGCGCAATTGCGGTCGCAGATGTGCGGCCTCGGGCCAGCCAAAGGCGCGGTCCAACCCCGCCAAGTGATCGTCAAACATCTTGCCATCTGCGAACAACTCGAACGACAGACTGCTTTCGCGCACCCGATAGCGCACCAACGGCTGATCAATGAACAGCACCTCGCCTGCCAGACACAGCTTCAAAAACAGCCAACTGTCGGAAATCATCCCCCAGTCTTCGTCCATGGCACCCGCCCGCTTGACCGGTTCGGTGCGCGAGATAACGGCGGAATAACAAAACCCTTCTGAAAAACAGCGCATAAACGCTTCGTCTCCGCTGCATTGCGCTGGCCAATCCCCGCCCATCAGACCAATT
>JBAVTI010000320.1:0-2244 GCA_049696055.1 Paracoccaceae bacterium
GCCGCGATGCTTAGCACCATGGCGGGTTCGAAATTTAACCCTAGCAGCCCCAGCAACCCGGTAAACAGGGCAATCGACAGGGCGAACAACATGAAGAATACCCAAGCCACATAGGCTCCTTCGCGGCGCAGCCCTCTGGCAATTGGCCCGCCGCCGCCGATCGAATGCGGATGCAAAAGACGTTCCATTTCGCGCTGGCCATGGCGAAAAAGCGCGTAAACCCGCAGCAGTTTCACGCCGCCCGCCGTGGTCGCAACCCCGCCGCCGACAATCGCCAGCCCCAGCAAAATCAATCCCGGCGTTGGCAATCCAGACCATGCCCGCGACGACGCCCAGTCCGCCGAAGCAAACCCTGTGGTCGTCAGGAACGATAGCGCTGTGAACGCGGCTCCCCACAGCGCAGAGAAGAATTTTGGCAGATCTTCCGCATCTTGCATCTCAATCGCGCCCAACCAATGGCGCAAGAACAAGACCACCGTCACAACGCCGACCAGAACCACCGCCATCCTGATTTCAGGGTCGCGGGTGATTGGCACACCACGGTTCACAACGGGCCCCCCCGGCATGGCGCGGCGGGTAACGGCAAAAAATAAAAACAAAAAGATCAATGCCTCGCCCGCAAACCCGGCCTTCGCCTGCGACAGCCCCCCAACCGGTGAAATCCCGCTGGTGGAAAGCGTCGCCATAGCATGACAAATCGCCACCAATCCCGTCTCGCCTGCAATCAAAAGCAAGGCCCAAAGGACCAGCGTCAAACCGCCATAAGCTGGAAAAAGTATTAGTGCATAACGGGTTATCCGTTCGGAAGGTTCGGCGATCTTGGTGATTTGCGTGCTGCCACGCCCCGGTGCTTGCCCCGAGATCACCTCAACACCACCAAGGTTTAACGGTGCCAACACCGCCACCGCTGTCAGCAATACAAAAAACCCGCCAAGCCACCCCACAAGCGCGCGCCATAGATGCACAGACTCGGGTAAACGCCCCGGCATGTCGTAAAGTGTGGCCCCCGTGGTGGTAAACGACGACAGCATTTCAAACCATGCATTTAGAAACGAGGTGTCGCGCACCGCCTGATGCAGCGGCACCGCCAACATCAGCGGCAACACCACATAGGCGCCCAGCAACGCCACCAGATGGCTGCGCGCCACATTGCGTGACCGATGATTTGCTACCGCAATGCCAATCATCATCGTCAGGATCAGCAGGATTGTGCCGCTGTAAAAGAACGCCCGCGCCACGCCGTGCGCCCGCATTGCCAGGGCATGGGCGGCAGGCAGATACATTGCCAAAGCCGCGATCCCCATCAAGATCACCAGCAGCGGCAGATCAAGGATGCGCCGGACCATCGGTCAGAAAAAGTCGACAGAGACTTGCAGCAGGCGTTCCACCTCTGGCACGTCTTTGGCCATGGTAAACAGCGCAATTACGTCGCCTTCCTCCATGCGCAAATCGCCCGTTGGCTTCATCACCTTTTCGCCTTTCATCACCGCACCTACCAACACACCCTCTGGAAATTCGGTCTCGCGGATCAGCTTGCCCGCCAAGGGCGAGGTTGAAAGCACATGCGCCTCAATCATTTCCGCCTCGGCATCGCCAATCGAATAGATCGCCCGCACCCGACCATGCCGGATATGGCGCAGAATAGAGGAAACCGTGGTGGCGCGCGGGTTGATATAGGCGTCGATGTCCAGCGCCGCCATCAAGGGCACCAGCGTCGGGTCATTCACCAGACAGATTGCCATCTGGCAGCCCGCCGATTTCGCCCGCACCGCCACCAGCATATTGGTCTTGTCATCGTCGGTCACGGCCAGCACGGCATCAGCACGGTCGATGCTGGCCTCCATCAGGATATCCATATCCATGCCGTCACCGTTGAGCACGATGGTCCGGGTCAGCCCATCGGCGGCGCGTTCGGCGGTGGCACGGTTCTTTTCGATGATTTTCGCGCGCACCCGGTCGGTTCGGGCCTCAAGTGCACGCGCGACCCCAAGACCGACATTGCCGCCGCCAATGATCACCACACGCTCTTGTTTTTTGGTCTTTTTCCCAAAGATTTCCAAAGTTCGGTTCAGATCTTCGCTGTGGGCAAAGACATAAATCTGATCTCCGGCGAACAACTGATCCCCCGGTTCGGGCGCAAACAGCCGCCCCGCGCGCCGCACGCCAACCACAATGGCACGCAGGGTTGAAAACAGCTCGTTCAACTGTCGAAGCGGCGTGTTCAGCACTGGGCAATCCGCATCC
>JBAVTI010000321.1:0-8500 GCA_049696055.1 Paracoccaceae bacterium
GTCTTTGGCACCGCGGGGGCCGTGGACCCACAGGTGACGGCGACCTATTCCGACCTGATGGCCGACAGTCAGGTGCTTGTTGCCGAAGATACTTTGCGAATGATCAATCTGTCAGGTGTGACACGGCTGATGGATGTGGGTGGCGGCACCGGCGCTTTTCTGTCGGCCGTCGGGGCGGCCTATCAACGCCTGCAGCTGGCTCTGTTCGACTTGGCTGCGGTGCTGGGCGGGGCGGGTCTGCGGTTGGCGGGGGCGGGGCTTTCGCAGCGGGTTACCCTTCACCCCGGCAGCTTTCACGATGATGCCCTGCCCGGTGGTGCCGACGCAATCAGCCTGGTGCGGGTGCTTTACGATCACGATGATTCGACAGTGACGCGTCTGTTGCGCGCGGCGTATGCAGCTTTGCCGACAGGTGGTCGGCTGATCATCTCAGAGCCGATGTCGGGCGGGGCAACGCCCAACCGTGCAACCGATGTGTACTTTGCAATTTACACTATGGCGATGCAAACGGGGCGGACAAGATCGCCCGACGAGATCGCAGGTATTTTAGCTGCCACGGGATTTTCAAATATCTGTATTCACTTAGGATTTCGCCCTTTCATAACCTCTGTCATTACGGCGGTTCGGGCCTGAGTGAAAACTGAAATCACCAATAGTGTCAATTTAGTTTGACAGTTAGATATGTAAGTCTAGAATGACACAAAGGGGGTGGCGCGCGGCTTGTTCTTGGATCAAGACAAACCTGCAGCCATCCGAGGAGTGATCGTGAAAACCACAGCAGTCATCTTGTCAGGGCCAAAAGACCTATCGCTGGGGCAGCTTTCGCTGACCTCGCCCGGGGTGGCCGATGTGGTGGTTCGTGTCGCCCACTCGGGGATTTCAACGGGCACTGAAAAGCTGTTCTGGTCTGGTACGATGCCGCCGTTCCCGGGGATGGGCTATCCCTTGGTGCCCGGCTATGAGGCTGCCGGTGAGGTGGTAGAGGCCGGGGCGGATTCGGGTTTTTGTGTCGGCGACCATGTGTTTGTGCCGGGCGCGAACTGCTTTGAGGCGACCGAGACGGGGCCGGTGCGTGGCCTGTTTGGTGCGGCCTCGCAGATGCTGGTCACGCCGGGTTCGCGGGTGACACGGATTGACAGCGGGTTGGGCGCGCAAGGTGCCTTGCTGGCGCTGGCGGCTACGGCACGGCACGCGCTGGCGGGATTTGACCGGGCCTTGCCCGATCTGATCGTTGGGCATGGGGTTTTGGGTCGGCTGTTGGCGCGGCTGACGGTTGCCGCGGGCGCGCCGCCTCCAATGGTGTGGGAGGCGAATTTCGCCCGGCATGCTGGTGCAGAAGGCTATCAAGTCATGCTGCCCGAGGCCGATCCGCGCCGCGACTATGCCGCGATTTATGATGCATCCGGCGCGCCGGACCTTTTGAACTGTCTGATCGGGCGGATCAGGAAGGGGGGCGAGGTTGTGTTGGCAGGGTTCTACACCGCGCCGATTTCTTTCGCCTTCCCGCCCGCCTTCATGAAAGAGGCTCGGTTCCGCATTGCCGCCGAATGGGCCGCCGAAGACATGGTGGCGACGCGTCAACTTGTTGAATCTGGTGCGCTTTCCTTGGCGGGACTGGTGACTCACACCCGTCCGGCCCAGGCCGCACCCCAGGCTTATGAAACCGCCTTTACCAACCCCGACTGCCTGAAAATGATCCTCGATTGGAGGGGCCACGCATGACGCTTGATATCCCAAACCTGAAAGATTTCGACGCTCGCTTGCGCGATGAGGCCCATGAAGAGCCAACGCTGGAAATCCCGCAGGCACCGCCAACCAAGAAGACTCAGATTATCGCAATCTATGGCAAGGGCGGCATCGGCAAATCGTTCACTCTGGCCAACCTCAGCCATATGATGGCCGAGATGGGCAAGAGGGTGCTGCTGATTGGTTGTGACCCGAAATCTGACACCACAAGCCTGCTGTTCGGCGGCAAGGCCTGCCCCACGATTATCGAAACCTCGACGCGCAAGAAACTTGCGGGCGAAGAGGTGAAGATCGGCGATGTCTGTTTTAAACGCGGCGGCGTCTTCGCGATGGAGCTGGGCGGGCCGGAAGTGGGGCGTGGCTGTGGTGGGCGCGGCATTATTCATGGGTTTGAACTGCTTGAGAAGTTGGGGTTCCATGATTGGGACTTTGACTATGTGCTGCTGGATTTTCTTGGCGACGTGGTCTGCGGCGGGTTTGGCCTGCCGATTGCGCGGGATATGGCGCAGAAGGTTATTCTGGTGGCCTCGAACGATCTTCAATCGCTGTATGTCGCCAACAATGTCTGCTCGGCGGTGGAATACTTCCGACGTTTGGGTGGCAATGTCGGCATCGCGGGGCTGGTGATCAACAAGGATGACGGCACCGGCGAGGCGGCTGCCTTTGCGGAATCGGTGCAGATTCCGGTGCTGGCGGCCATTCCCCAAGATGACGATCTTCGCAAGAAAAGCGCTAATTATCAAATTGTTGGCAGCTCTGAAAGCCAATGGGGCAGCCTGTTTGCAGCCTTGGCTGATGCGGTTGCCATAGCACCGCCCGTGCGTCCTGTACCGTTGACGCAGGATGGGCTTTTAAACCTGTTTTCCGCCGAAAGCACGGGCAAGGACTTTGTGCTGACCCCGGCCACCGATGCCGACATGCGTGGCAAGAACGCGGTCCTGAAGAAATCGTTGGAAGTGGTGTACGACAATGTTTGACCTCGACACCCTTTCCCAACTTGAAGCAGCACTGCGTCGTCTGACGAACCCGACGGGTGCGCGATGACCGAGATCAGCTATGACAGCGCCGATGACGCGCCATTGACCCGGCTTGCGGCGGTTGATCTGCCCGAGCCGCAGGCAAGCGCGCCCGTTGACGGGATGGGCTGTCATGCTGGTGCCGCGACGATGCAGGCGGCCGCGCGGGCAGCTGGGAATTCAGAACTACTTGATCAATATGCTGCAGATTATCCGCAAGGACCGCATGACAAACCGCAGAGCATGTGTCCGGCATTCGGGTCGTTGCGGGTTGGTCTGCGGATGCGGCGGGTGGCGACAATCCTTTCCGGGTCTGCGTGCTGCGTCTATGGGCTGACCTTCGTTTCGCATTTCTATGGGGCACGGCGGTCGGTTGGCTATGTTCCGTTCAACTCTGAATCCTTGGTTACTGGCAAGCTGTTCGAGGACATCCGTGACGCGGTGCATGAATTGGCCGACCCAGACCGCTACGACGCGGTGGTGGTGACCAACCTTTGCGTGCCCACGGCCAGCGGTGTGCCGTTGAAACTTTTGCCAAGCGAAATCAATGGTGTGCGGATCGTCGGCATTGACGTTCCGGGCTTTGGTATCCCGACCCATGCCGAGGCCAAGGATGTTTTGGCGGGTGCTATGCTGAAGTACGCCCGCGCCGAGATTGAGGCGGGGCCGGTGGCGGCGCCGGTTTCCGGGCGGTCTGATCGCCCGCAAGTGGCACTGTTGGGCGAAATGTTTCCCGCCGATCCTATGATGATTGGGGCGATGCTGGCACCTTTGGGGTTGGCGGCCGGGCCTGTGGTGCCGTGCCGCGAGTGGCGCGAACTTTATGCGGCGCTGGACTGCGATGTGGTGGCGGCGATCCATCCGTTTTACACCGCAGCGGTCCGGGAATTCCAGAATGCGGGACGCAAGGTTGTGGGCTCTGCCCCGGTTGGGCTTGACGGGACAGCGGCATGGCTGGCTGCGATTGGAAATGCCTATAACGTTGATCCTGAACGGATTTCCATGGCGCAGAACGCCTTCCTTCCGGCGATCAAAGCGGCTTTGGAGGCCAACCCGATCAAGGGGACGATCACCCTTTCGGGCTATGAAGGTTCTGAACTGCTGGTGGCGCGGTTGCTGATCGAATCCGGTGCGGATGTGCCTTATGTCGGCACCGCCTGCGCCAAAACACCATGGAGCGCGCCGGACCTGGAGTGGCTGGAGGCAAAGGGCGTCAAAGTCAAATTCCGCGCCTCGCTTGAAGACGATGCTTCTGCGATGGAGGCGATCCGGCCTGATCTTGCGATTGGCACCACCCCGTTGGTGCAAAAGGCAAAAGAGGCTGCGATTCCAGCGCTTTACTTTACCAATCTGATTTCTGCACGGCCTTTGATGGGGCCCGCCGGGGCGGGGTCTTTGGGGCAGGTTGTCAATGCCGCCATCGCGGGCAGAGCCCGAATGGAAGATATGAAAACATTTTTCACAGGTGTTGGCAGTGGCGATACTGCAGGCATTTGGGAAGGGACGCCGAACCTGCGCCCCGACTTCCGCGCTATCCATCAAAAGAAGTTGGACAAGGCCGCCAAAGCCGCCAAGGCGGAGGAAATGATATGACCCGCCGGAAAAATGGGACGTATGGTCAACGTATGGTTCGCGTATGGCTTTGCGCCATACCTTTTGCGGCGTCGGAGGTTTTGCCATGTTAGTGCAGGATCACGACCGGGCAGGCGGCTATTGGGGCGCAGTTTACGCGTTCTGCGCGGTTAAAGGGCTGCAAGTGGTGATCGACGGGCCAGTTGGCTGCGAGAATCTGCCGGTGACATCGGTGCTGCACTATACCGACGCACTGCCGCCGCATGAGTTGCCGATTGTGGTGACCGGGCTTGGCGAAGAAGAGCTTGGCCGCGATGGTACCGAAGGCGCGATGATGCGGGCCTGGAAGACGCTGGACCCGGCGCTGCCTGCAGTGGTGGTCACGGGAAGCATTGCCGAGATGATCGGCGGCGGTGTCACGCCGATGGGCACCAATATTCAACGCTTTTTGCCGCGCACCATTGACGAGGATCAGTGGCAGACCGCCGACCGGGCGATGACGTGGATTTTCACCGAATTTGGCATGACCAAAGGCCGGATGCCGCCCGAGGCCAAGCGGGCTGAGGGCGCGCGGCCACGGGTAAATATTCTGGGGCCAATGTACGGCGTGTTCAACATGGCGTCGGACCTGCACGAAATCCGGCGTCTGGTGGAAGGCATTGGCGCCGAGGTGAACATGGTGCTGCCCTTGGGCGCCCATGTGGCCGAGATGCGCAATCTGGTGAACGCCGAGGCCAACATCGTGATGTACCGCGAGTTTGGCCGAGGTCTGGCAGAGGTGCTGGCCAAGCCCTATCTGCAAGCGCCGATCGGGATGGACAGCACCACGAAATTCTTGCGCAAACTTGGCGAGATGCTGGGGCTGGACCCAGAGCCGTTCATCGAGCGGGAAAAACATTCGACGCTGAAACCCATTTGGGATTTGTGGCGCTCGGTGACACAGGATTTCTTTGCGACGGCCTCTTTCGCCATCGTGGCAAGCGAGACCTATGCCCGCGGCATCCGCAACTACCTGGAGGCCGATCTCGGGCTGCCCTGCGCCTTTGCCGTGGCGCGCGAGCCGGGAAAAAAGACCAACAACGAGGCGATCCGCGCGTTGCTGAAGCAGCATCGCCCCTTGGTGGTAATGGGGTCGATAAACGAGAAAATGTATCTGGCGGAAATGAAGGGCGGCTTTGGCCCCGCCCCCAGTTTCATTCCAGCGTCGTTCCCCGGTGCCGCCATTCGCCGCGCCACTGGCACGCCTGCGATGGGCTATGCCGGGGCAGTCTGGATCTTGCAGGAAGTCTGCAACAGCCTGTTTGACGCGCTGTTCCATATTTTGCCGCTGGGCACCGAGATGGACTCGGCGGCGGCCACCCCCACTACGCTGCGGCGCGATTTCCCTTGGGATGTCGATGCGCAGGCGGCGCTGGACCGAATTGTCAACACTCACCCGATCCTGACCAGGATCAGCGCCGCGCGATCTTTGCGCGATGCAGCCGAAAAGGCTGCGCTGGATTCCGGGGCGGAGAGAGTGGTGCGTGAAACCGTGGAAGGGCTGCCCGGCGTGGCATTTTCACAAACTGAGGGAGAGAAGACATGAGCGATGCGTCCGCAAACAACGACCTCTTTCACGTCAAGCGCGTGAATAAGGCTGAGTTCTTCATTTACTTCGCGCTGATCGTAAGCCTGGCGGTGTTGCCGCATGTGGTTGGATGGGCGTTCCAAACCATCCGTCACGCCAAGTTGCCACGGTTCGGTCCGTTGGCGCGGGCGATCAAGGACGCCGAGGCGGTGACGCCCATGATTTTTCGCGGCTAACCCCGCGTCACACTATTCGCACTCTCGGTGACGGGAGGGCGAAACATCGGAGGGGCATTCCGCCCACCGTGGCCCGGCCGCAGGGAATGCGGCGTCAGTCCGACTATCCGGAGGATACTATGGCTGATAAATCCGACCTGTCTTTCACAGGTCTTACAGACCAGCAGGCGCAAGAGTTGCACTCGGTCTACATGAGCGGGCTTTGGTTGTTCACGACCATCGCCGTCATCGCACATGTGGCTGTGTACATCTGGCGTCCGTGGTTCTGAGGGGGATCAAGACATGAGCAAGTTCTACAAGATCTGGCTGATTTTCGATCCGCGTCGCGTGTTTGTGGCTCAGGGCGTGTTCCTGTTCCTGCTGGCTGCGATGATCCACCTCGTGCTGTTGTCGAACCCCGCCTACAACTGGTTCGACATTGCCGCTGCCAAGCATGGCTACGCGCCTGTGGCTGCTGCTGCTGCACCCTGACAGGTGTCTGCACTTGGTGCGGGCGACTTGGGCCGCCCGCACCAAACCATTGGATTAAGAAAATGTATGACGGCCCCGGTCCACCAGGTGCGCTATTCGGATCGCCCGTCCAACCGCGGAGAGGGAAGCATGGCACTGCTCAGCTTCGAACGAAAATATCGCGTGCCCGGAGGCACGTTGATCGGCGGGAACCTGTTCGACTTTTGGGTCGGGCCGTTTTACGTCGGCTTCTTTGGGGTCACGACCTTCTTTTTCGCGACCCTTGGCACTATGCTGATCCTGTACGGGGCAGCGATGGGGCCGACCTGGAATCCCTGGCTGATTTCGATCAATCCGCCATCGGTTGAAAATGGATTGGCCTTTGCGCCGCTGATGCAAGGCGGTCTTTGGCAGATCATTACATTGTGCGCGGCGGGCGCGTTCATCAGTTGGGCGCTGCGTGAGGTAGAGATTTGCCGCAAGCTTGGCATTGGTCTGCATGTGCCGATTGCGTTCGGCGTGGCAATTTTCGCCTATCTGACGCTGGTGGTGATCAGGCCGATCTTGATGGGATCATGGGGCTATGCCTTTCCCTATGGTATCTTCAGTCACCTCGATTGGGTCAGCAACACCGGCTATACCTATGGCAACTTTCACTACAACCCGGTCCATATGATCGCGGTCAGCTTCTTCTTCACCAACGCCTTGGCGCTGGCGCTGCATGGGGGGTTGATCTTGTCGGCGGCCAATCCGGGCAAAGGCCAGTTGATGAAAACACCCGATCACGAGGACACGTTCTTTCGCGATCTGATCGGCTATTCCGTCGGCACGTTGGGCATCCATCGTCTGGGCATGCTGCTTGCGATGAACGCCGCGTTCTGGAGTGCCATATGCATCATGATTTCGGGTACGATCTGGTTTGATCAATGGGTTGATTGGTGGAGCTGGTGGCTGGAACTTCCGTTCTGGGCGAATATTGCGGGAGGCGTAAATGGCTGAATATCAGAATTTCTTCACCCAAGTTCAGGTGCGTGCAGCCCCTGAAATGGGGATGGTTGAAAACGTCGATCTGGGGAACCGTACCAAAAATGCCAGCTTTTCCAACCTTTTGGGCTGGTTTGGCAACGCGCAGTTGGGGCCGATTTATCTGGGCACCTTTGGCGTTATCTCGCTGGCCACCGGTGCGATCTGGTTCTTGATCATCGGGGCGCATTTCTGGCAAGTGGCGGGCTATAATCCGGCCGTGTTCCTGCGCGATCTCTTTTGGATGGCGCTGGAACCACCGGCACCAGAGTGGGGTCTGCGGATCCCGCCGATGGGCGAGGGCGGTTTGTTTCTGGTGGCGGGGTTCTTCTTCCTGATCTCGCTGTCAACCTGGTGGGTGCGCACCTATCTGCGGGCCGAGGCGCTGGGCTTGGGCAAGCATGTGTCCTGGGCTTTTGCCAGTGCGATCTGGCTGGTGCTGGTGCTGGGGCTGATCCGCCCGGTGATGATGGGAAGCTGGTCCGAGGCGGTTCCCTACGGCATATTCCCGCATCTGGATTGGACGAACCTGTTCAGCCTGACCTATGGCAACCTGTTCTATAATCCGTTCCACGCCCTGAGCATTGCTTTCCTTTACGGCTCGGCGCTGCTGTTTGCGATGCATGGGGCGACCATTCTTTCGGTAACCCGTCTGGGTGGCGACCGCGAGCTGGAACAGATTGTTGATCGCGGCACGGCATCCGAGCGGGCAGCGCTGTTCTGGCGCTGGACAATGGGCTTCAATGCCACGATGGAGGGCATTCACCGTTGGGCCTGGTGGTTTGCGGTGCTGGTTCCGATTACCGGGGGCATCGGGATTTTGCTGACGGGGACGGTTGTCGACAACTGGTATGTCTGGGCGCAAGACCACGGTTATGCACCTCTGGACT
>JBAVTI010000322.1:0-3744 GCA_049696055.1 Paracoccaceae bacterium
ATCAAAGAGGGCAAGATAATCTCGGCATAGGATCCCGCCATTACCGTGGCCCAGTGAAAGAAGCCAAACTTACTGAAATCATAGCCAAATGACTCCGCAACCCGCGGAAAGATCTGGATATACGCCCCATCCGAGGGTGTAAATATTCCCGCCAACTTGGTCTGCGCGGAAGCCCAGAAATACACCAGCAGCACCCCGGCAAACACCAGCCGAGCCAATGTTGGCAGCAAAATCTTTGCCCAGCGATCAAGTCGCGTAGCAAATTGATTATATTGGAAAAAAATGTGATTCATTGGGTTCCCTCGGTGAATCCCACGATCCCTCCGCCCCGCAATATCATGGAAAGGGTCGTCGTCAGATCATGTGACTCACCCGCTTGGTCGATGGCCGAACCAAGCGTCGCACCCGCCAAAAGCGCAGAGACAAAGATACCCCCACCGCTTGGCAACAGGTGAGGGGCCGGATCAAACTCTGGCCGCAGGATTAGCACGCTTTCTTCGTGCCACGCAGGGGGCGGGGCGTCGTTCTCGGTGTTCATGCGCCATATTGCGTGGATCGGCCAAAGCGAACGGACCAGTTGCACTGCTGGCGCAAGCACAGGCTTTGCCGCTAAAAACTGGGCTGGCGAAAGGTTCGCCAAGACAGTGGCACTTAAGGCGGGGCGATCTTCCGAATGGTAGGATTGACGCAAGCGCAGTTCAAGTCTGGCAACATCAGGCAGATAGGGCAGATGTGCAACCGGTTGAAAAGTCTCTAAAAATTCGGGAAGTGTGTCGCCATAAAGCATCATCATGCGCGAAAGAGGCGGATGTGCGCGCAGATAGACACCCACCATGGCCGCGAAAAACTCTTCCCCCAACAAACGCCGGACCACCGGATATCCGGTTTCAAGCGCCCCAGTCAGGCCAACCACAACGTTGTTGCGGTAGACCGAAAACCGCTTGCCTGCCGGTCGCCCCTGCGCGTCAACCAAACCCTCTGGTACAACCCGGTTTGCATCCATCAGAGCCTCAAGAAACTGCCCCTGTGTCATGCGCTGACCCCGGATAAGATCTTTGCAGCCTCGGTTGCTTCCCGTGCCAGTACGGGCCATTCCGGCACGTCGTTATCCCACTCGATCAGTGTAGGCTTAGCCCCGCCAATCGCCACCGTTTTGGCGTAAAGCGCCCAGACCGCATCACCAATTGCGCGGCCATGACTATCAATCAATAGCGGTGCGCCATGGTCGTCGGCATCAAGGTCATGCCCGCCCAGATGGATTTCCTTCACAAGATGCAGTGGAAATGCGCGGATATACTCCAAGGGATCGTAGTCCAAATTGGTGCCAGAGATATGGACGTTGTTTACATCCAACAGCAGTCCGCAGCCGGTGCGGCGGGAAATTTCGGTCAAGAACACCACTTCATCCATCTCGGTTTCGGCGAAAGCCAGGTAGGAAGATGGATTTTCAAGCAGCATTTGGCGGCCCAGAACCTGTTGCACCTGATCAATATGGTCAGACACACGGGCCAGCGTTTTGGCGGTATAAGGTAGCGGCAAAAGGTCGTTCAGGAATGCGCCATCGTGGGTTGACCACGCCAGATGTTCGGAAAAACTGGCGGGCTGAAGCCAGTCACAAAGATGCTTTAGCCGAGACAAATGTTGGAGATCCAGCGGCTCTTCGCCGCCAATGGAAAGGCCTACACCATGCACGGAAATTGGAAACCTGTCTGCCAGATGCCTAAGCTGAGCCAAGGGTCTGCCACCGTTGCCAATGTAGTTTTCTGCATGTATTTCCAGCCATTCCACGGGGTCTGGATCCGTCAGAATGTTCGAAAAATGCTGCGCCTTATAGCCAACACCGGGGCCGATTGGCAGGCGATCAAGGCGGTTTGCGTCTAGCACGGGTTGATCCTGAAATGTGGGTTCACAAAAGTGTGCCCGTCCAAAGACATGGCTTTGAACGGGCAATACCGGTCAGCCGGCCATATCGCGGTCAAGAGCCTCAAGCGAGCCCATGCGGCCTTCGGGAAGCTCCATGGTGACGCAGGTGCCCGCCGGGACAAGCTTCCACGAATTGCCCTGATAATCCACCTTCGAGGTGCCCGCGCATGTGGTGCCAGCACCAGCGGCGCAATCGTTTTGCCCCGCCAAAGCAACACCAAAGCACTTTTCTTTGGCGTCTTCAGCCGAAACCGAAGTTGCGAAATGGGCAGACAGAGCTGCTGCAAGTGCGCCAGCAACAGCGATGGATTTAACTTGGTATGACATGAGTTTTTTTCCTTTGAATGCTGTTTATTCATCGCCTCCTGCGACACAAACAGATCTAGCAGGCCAAAGACATCACGGGCCAATCACAGGAACGTAGGCCACGGCTGCGTGACTTGGTGTAACACAGTTCAGGTGTGGCGCTACGGCATGACCAACAGAAAAGAGCGCCAGGTTCTCTGGCGCTTTATCTGCAATATCAGTTTGTTACGCTTAACGTTGATCGGGCGCGAGAGCCTCTTTGGCCAAATCTGCAAGGATCGTCGCCAGGCTTTGGGTTTCAGTGCGGGTCTCGCCCAAGCGACGAACTGAAACACTTCGCTCTTCAACTTCCTTCATGCCGATGGCCAAGATCACAGGAACTTTGCCCACCGAATGCTCGCGCACTTTGTAGTTGATCTTTTCGTTTCGCACGTCGGCTTCGGCCCGCACCCCAACGGCGCGCAGGGCATTGACCACCTCGTTCACATAGCCGTCGGCATCCGAGACGATGCCTGCCACCACAACCTGACGCGGGGCCAGCCAGAATGGCAGCTTACCGGCATAGTTCTCGATCAGAATGCCAAGAAAGCGTTCAAACGACCCCAAAATTGCGCGGTGCAGCATAAAGGGGCGGTGTTTCGCGCCGTCTTCGCCAATGTATTCCGCGCCCAGTCGTGTCGGCAGGTTCGGGTCTACCTGAAATGTACCGCACTGCCATTTGCGGCCAATCGCATCGGTCAGTTTGAAATCCAGTTTGGGCCCATAGAATGCTCCCTCGCCGGGGTCGATCGCATAGGCGTTGCCTGTTTTCTTGATGGCGTTTTCCAGCGCATTTTCAACTTGGTCCCAGGCCTCGTCTGACCCGATCCGCACTTCAGGACGGGTGGAAAGCTTGATCTCAAAGCTATCAAATCCAAGGTCACGGTAAACCGAGGCCAAAAGCTCGATAAAGCTGGCGCATTCGGATTCAATCTGCGCCCCGGTGCAGAAAATATGGGCGTCATCTTGGGTGAAACCACGCACCCGCATCAACCCATGCATCGAACCAGACGATTCATACCGATGGCACGAGCCGAACTCGGCAAGGCGCAACGGCAGGTCGCGGTAGGACTTAAGCCCTTGATTATACACCTGAACGTGACAGGGACAGTTCATCGGCTTTAACGCATTGATGCGCTTTTCCTTGGCGCCTTCTTCGTCAACCTCGACGATGAACATATTTTCGCGGTAGGCCTCCCAGTGGCCCGATTTCTCCCACAGCACCCGGTCCACCACCTGCGGTGTGCGGATTTCCCGATACCCCGCGTTTTGCTGACGGCGGCGCATGTAGTCTTCCAGCGTACGGTAAATCGACCAGCCGTTGGGGTGCCAGAACACCATGCCCGGTGCTTCTTCTTGCAGGTGGAACAGCTCCATCTCACGGCCAAGGCGGCGATGGTCGCGCTTGGCGGCCTCTTCCAGCATGGTCAGGTGGGCTTTCAGATCGTCGCGGTTCTTGAAGGCCACGCCGTAAAT
>JBAVTI010000323.1:0-14900 GCA_049696055.1 Paracoccaceae bacterium
GATTGGCACCGGGCCGCAGAAATCGCTGTTTCGCAAACTGGAAGGGTTGACAGGCGCCTCGGGTGCAGGAGCGCCGGCCTGGTTGCTAAGCCACCCCAAAACCACCGAGCGGATCGCCGCCATCGAGGCCCGCGAAGCGCGCTGGAGCTAAGACCCCAAAGCTTTGGCAAGGCGGGGCAGCTTGGCGCGTTTAAGCAAGGATCGGGTGGGTTGCGGCGTGCCTGACAGGCGCTCGGCCTCGGCCCGAACGGACTCGACCGCCATGGCCACGGCTTGCGGGTGAAACGACCAAAGCTCCCACAAAAAGCCATCGGGTTCGCGGCGCGTCACCCCTTCGGCAGTCAAGGTGTGGCGCGGGAAATCGGCGGAATTAAAGGTTAGAATGGCGTCGGCGCTGCTGGCAATGGCGGTGGCCAAAACGTGGATGTCGTTCTCATCGGGCAAATGCAGGCGCTGCTCGAGGCCCGGATGGGCAGTGATCAGCGCCTTGGGAAAGGCAGATTGCAGCATTGCCCCTTCGGTGCGGGCCTGCGTTTCCGCCAGCGGCCCCAGTTTGCGGGTGGCGCGGGCCCATTCTTCCAAAATACGGGCTGACCAAAGCGGGGTGTAAAGCCCGGCCCGTGCCACGCCCAACAGAATCTCGCGCAGCACGGTCGGGTAAAGCACGCAGGCGTCAAGCACGACCCGCATCTTAGCCATCCAGACGGAAGAACAACGCCTTGAGGTAGCCCGATTCCGCCAGTTGCGGCATCAAGGGATGGTCTGGCCCGGCAAATCCAGTGTGCAAAAGCTGGGCGCGACGCCCACCCCGCCCGATGCCGCGCCCACAGGCGTTGCGAAAGGCCTGCAAGTCGGCAGCATGCGAACATGAACACAGCACCAGATAGCCGCCGGGGGCGACCAAGGGGGCCGCAAGCCGCGCGATACGCTCATAGGCGCGCAAGCCCGCTTCGAGAGCCGGTTTCGCCGGGGCAAAGGCCGGCGGATCGCAGACCACCAGATCAAACTGCGCGGCCTCGGCACCCAAAGCTTCGAGCACGGTAAAGGCATCGCCCTGGCGGGTGGCAAAGCGGTCGGCAAAACCAGAGGCAGCGGCACCTTGTTCGGCCAAGGTAAGGGCAGCGGCAGAGGCGTCTACCGCCAGCACCGATTGCGCGCCACCAGCCAGAGCCGCCAAACCAAAGCCGCCGACATGGGCAAACATATCCAGCACGCGAGCGTCTTTGGCCAAAGATTTGGCAAAGGCGTGGTTGGGGCGCTGGTCAAGGAACAGGCCGGTTTTCTGGCCTCCCAGGACATCGGCGAAATAGGTGGCACCGTTCATCAGCACGGGAATGGGGCCATCCACCCTGCCCTGCACCACCACGGTTTCCTCGGTCATGCCTTCAAGGCCACGCGCGCGGCCAGTACCGTTTTTCACGACATTGGCAACACCGGTTACCGCAACCAAGGCGGCCACGAGGGCATCGAGATGCGCCTCGGCCCAAGCGGCGTTGGGTTGGATCACGGCGGTGTCGCCAAAACGGTCGATCACGATACCGGGCAGGCTGTCGGCCTCGGCATGGGCCAAACGGTAAAAGGGTTCGGCAAAAAGCCGGGTGCGCAGGGACAAGGCGCGGGCGATGCGGCGTTCAAACCACGCCTGATCAATCACCGCATCAGGATCGCGGTCCAGCACCCGGGCGATGATTTTGGAATTGTTGTTGACGGTCACCAAGGCCAAGGGGCGCCGATCACTGTCTTCCAGCACTGCCAGCCCACCGGGGGCAATGGCTTGGGTACGGCGGTCAGTGACCAGCTCGTCGGCATAGACCCACGGAAAGCCGTGCCGGATGGCGCGGGCTTCGGCTTTGGGTTTCAGCCGAACAACCGGGCGGCCCCCCTGCGTGTCGGGGGTTGCGGTGATATCGGGCTCGGGGCGGGGCGAATGCGAAGAGGAGGGCGTCATACCCTCCTCCTACTGTGTTCCGGGTCGCTTAGGAAGAGCCAGCGATCAATTGACCAAAGCCACCGGCGACAAGATCAGACCGCTTTCCAACCGTGAGGTCGGCGCGCCGTTCAATTCTGGTGCATAGCGTTGGCGGGAAAGCTCTTTGCGGATCACTTCGGCCAGATGTTCCACGATCACCACCCGTTGGGTGCGCCCGGCCTGATCTTCGGCAATTGCCAAAGCCCCGCCCGATGCCTTGATGTCGGCATTCACCAAGCGCGGCCCGTCAATCACCACACCGGTGACAGCGTCGCGAACGGTCAGATTGAACTTGACCGAATGCATGCCCCCCACGGTGTAGCGGGTCTTTTCGGTCAGGCAGTGAAAGCGCAGAACTTCGGCCTCGACCACGACCTTGGGGCCGGTGTGCATGGCAACGGTGCCCTGCGAGAAACCATCCTCGAAGATCGCCTTGACCTGAGCATAGCGATCACCGCGCGGCTCGCCCCGCCAAACCACATCGGCAAGCGGATAAAAGCGATTGGCTTCGGAAACCTTCAGGCTGGTCGGCACCAGAATACGGATTTGCGCAACATCATATTGCGGCGCAAGGGCCACAGTAGTTGGGCCATTCTTGGACGCAACCGATAGCCCAAAGCCATCTGGCTGCACATTCCGAGAAGCAGGCTCTACCGAACCACAGGCACCAAGAGCCAAAGCCAGACCGAATGCAGCAAGGGTTTTCATCGCGTTCATTACAGATCCTCCGGGAATTCATTCCCTATCGACCCTTTGAAGTTGCGCGCCGTTTATGGCAAAATTGCGTAAAATTCGGATCAATTCCGTGGATTTGATGCCTCTGCGGAAACAAAGGCGGTATTTGATACCGATCGGATCATTCTTGAAGACAGCTGAAGGATTGGAACTGCCCAACCAAAATGAACCCCAACTTCTTGGACAATGTGACGTCAGACAGTATTGTTAGCGCTAACGGTTTCTGTTAGACCCTGCCTGACCAAACACGCCGGAGACGCAAACCCATGCCCCTGAACAAAACCATCGCCCGCGTGACCGACCGCATCCGTGCGCGGTCTGCCGATACCCGGGGGGCCTATCTTGACCGGATGAGCAAAGCCGCCAGTGCCGGGCCCGCACGCGGCCATCTGACCTGCGGCAATCAGGCCCATGCCTATGCCGCGATGGGGGCGGACAAGGCCGCATTGCTGGCCACGCGCCAACCGAATATTGGCATCATCACCGCCTATAATGACATGCTGTCGGCGCATCAGCCCTATGAGGCCTACCCAGCGCTGATCCGCGACGCCGCCCGCCGGGCAGGGGCCACAGCGCAGGTCGCCGGGGGGGTGCCTGCGATGTGCGATGGCGTGACGCAGGGCCAGGCCGGGATGGAACTTTCGCTGTTTTCGCGCGATGTGATCGCGCTGGCGGCAGGGATTGCACTGTCGCACAACACCTTTGACGCAGCGCTTTATCTGGGCGTTTGCGACAAGATCGTGCCGGGTCTGGTGATTGCGGCGGCGACGTTTGGCCATATGCCTGCAGTGTTTGTGCCGGCGGGGCCAATGACCTCGGGCCTGCCGAATGACGAAAAATCAAAGGTCCGCAATGCTTTTGCCAATGGTGAGGTTGGCCGAGAAGCCCTGATGGCGGCCGAAATGGCAAGCTACCATGGCCCCGGCACCTGCACCTTCTATGGCACCGCCAATACCAACCAGATGCTGATGGAGTTCATGGGGCTGCACCTGCCCGGCGCAAGCTTTGTGAACCCCAATACACCGCTGCGCGAAGCGTTGACCGATGCAGCGGTAGAGCGTGCAGTGGCGATCACCGCCCTTGGCAATGATTATCGCGCGGCTGGTGAAATTCTGGACGAACGCGCCTTTGTAAACGGCATTGTGGGGTTGATGGCGACAGGTGGGTCGACCAACCTTGTGCTGCACCTGCCCGCAATGGCCCGCGCCGCAGGGGTTTTGCTGGATCTTCAGGATTTCGCCGATATCTCGGAAGCGGTGCCGCTGATGGCCAAGGTTTACCCCAACGGTCTGGCCGATGTGAACCATTTTCACGCAGCGGGCGGTCTTGGATTCATGATCGGGCAACTGCTGGATGCGGGGCTTTTGCATCCTGATGCCAAGACCATTATCGGCGAGGGATTGTCGCATTACCGCACCGAACCTAAACTGCGTGGTGGAAAACTGGCGTGGGAGCCTGGCACGGATATCACCCTGAACGACCGTATTCTGCGCCCCGCCGCCGACCCGTTTGCGGCGTCTGGCGGGTTGAAACAGTTGACAGGCAACCTTGGGCGCGGCGTGATCAAGGTGTCGGCCGTGGCCCCCGAACGCCATGTAATTGAGGCCCCGGCACGGATTTTTCACGATCAAGCCGACGTCAAGGCCGCATTCAAGGCTGGTGAGTTTACGACTGACACTGTGGTGGTAGTGCGGTTTCAAGGCCCGCGCGCCAATGGGATGCCCGAATTGCATTCGCTGACCCCAATGCTGTCAGTGCTGCAAGAGCGTGGGTTGAAAATGGCGTTGGTTACCGATGGCCGGATGTCTGGTGCCTCGGGCAAAGTGCCTGCCGCCATCCACGTCTCGCCCGAGGCCGCGATGGGGGGGCCGCTTGCCCGCTTGCGCAACGGAGATATCGTGCGGCTGGACGCGGATGCAGGCACGCTGTCAGTGATCGGGGCCGATGATTTCGACCAACGCGCGCCAGTGCAGGCTGATCTGTCCGCCAACACCCATGGCATGGGCCGAGAGTTGTTCGAAGCGTTTCGCAAAACCGTCGGCCCGGCGACCGACGGGGCGGGCGTGGTGGTTTAATCTGCAAGGCCCTGCTACCAAGAGACGTAAACTTTTTGCCTTCGGCGAGGATATTTTAATAAAGATGAAAGGATCAGGAAGTTAGCTGGGCAAGCGGTACAGGCGGGGACGCCGATGACCGCTAAAGGTGAAGAGCGCCCCATCTCCCCCGTGCGAACGGCCCGAGGTGGGGCGCAGATTTGGCCCTTCTTTCTTTCCAATTCATCTTTATCTAAATATCCCCGCCGGAGGCTTCCACCCTATCCCCCCACGCCACCCTTTGGTGAAAGGCCCCAACATGACCCCCGCCGAACAATCCCGCCGCGCCGCCGAAATCTGCCGTCTTGCCCCGGTCATTCCGGTTTTGGTGATCGACGATCTGAAATATGCCCGCCCCTTGGCCGAAGCTTTGGTCAGAGGTGGCCTGCCAGCCCTTGAAGTCACTTTGCGCACACCGGCCGCGCTCGACGTGATACGGGCGATGGCCGAGGTGCCGGGCGGTGTCGTTGGGGCCGGTACATTGTTGACCCCTGCCGATGTCAAAGCGGCGAAAGCTGCGGGGGCGACCTTTGGGGTCTCGCCTGGGGCCACCGACCGGTTGATTGCCGCCTGTGAGGATGAGGGGCTGCCGCTTTTGGCGGGGGCGGCGACGGCGACTGAGGTCATGGCGCTTCTGGAGCGTGGCTACAGTGTACAAAAGTTCTTTCCTGCCGAGGCGAATGGCGGCGCGCTTGCGCTGAAAGCCATTGGGGCACCTTTGCCGCAGGTGATGTTCTGCCCGACCGGTGGGATTGGATTGCACAATGCGCGCGATTATTTATCACTGTCCAACGTGCTGTGTGTCGGCGGCAGTTGGGTGGCACCCAAGGCCTTGATGGAACAGGGCGATTGGGCGGGAATTACCAAGCTTGCCGCCGAGGCTTGTGCCTTGCGCTGAGCTGCAGCGATGCGGCCCGGTGGGCCAAAGAGCGGAGTCCTAGCCGCCTTCGACCCGTGAAGACCGCCCACCGCGACGGCGGGGGGCTTCGGGTGCTATCAGGGCGGCGCGCAGCACGCCGCTCATCGGATGGTCGGGTTCTGCGTCAGCATAATGGGCAATCAAGGTTGCCAGTGCAGCGGGCATGGATTGGCCAACCGGAATGCTGAGTGCCCAGTCGACAAAGATTGAGCGGCATTCGCCGAGGGTTATCCCCTCGATTGCGTAGCTTTCGCGCACCAGCCCTTTGGGGTCTGCCTCAGTCAGTTGCATGCCGCACCTCATTCACCCCAAGTAGCCTCTCAATCACCGACGCAGCCGCCGTCACCACAGCATCAAGCTGTGCCGATAAGGCCTCGCCATCGGCGGCACCGGTTTCGCGCACCAGAAACGCCCGCCCGCCCTGCCCTAGACTTTCCAGATCAAGCGCCGCGTCGGTCAGCAGCCGGGTTCCCGCCTGCAGCCGCCAGCACAGCCTGTAGGCGGCAAGCAACACCGTCTCATCCGAATGCGACAGAAAGCCGCCCTTTACGCCACCGCGCAGCTGCGCCTCGACCCGCCGGGCTGGATCGGCCAGCCGCAACGCCGCCGTTTGCGCCAAAAGTTCGATATCCATCAGACGGCCTGCGCCGTTCTTGGCCTCCCACGAACCGGCGGCGGGTTTGGCCGATTGCAGGCGCAGGCGCATTTCGGCCACGTCCGACAGCACCTGATCACCGTTGCCTTTGGTGGCGAAAACCACGCGACGAAATGCCTCTACTTCGGCCGCCAGCCCCGGATCGCCTGCCATGGCGCGCGCCCGGGTCAAGGCGAGATGCTCCCATGTCCAGGCTTCGGTCAGCTGATAGTTTTTGAATGCGTCGATCGAGGTAGCCACCGGACCTTGCCGCCCAGATGGGCGCAGACGCATGTCTACCTCGTAAAGCCTGCCTTCGGCCATCGGCGCGGTGAGCGAGGTCACCAGCGCCTGGGTCAGGCGCGCGTAATACGGCCGGGTGGCAAGCGGGCGGGGCCCCGTGCTTTCAGCAACGTCGCCTACGTCATAGATCACGATCAAATCGAGGTCAGACTGGGCATTCAGCCGTCCGGCACCGAGGCTGCCCATGCCAAGCACAACCGCCCCCCGGCCGGGAAGTGGCCCGTGTTTGCGGGCGAAATCGGCGCAGACCATCGGCCAAAGCGCCGCCACCACCGCTTCGGCCAGATCGGCATACATTTTGCCCGCCTCGAAAGCGTCGATCAGGCCGCGCAAATGATGCACGCCGATCCGAAAATGCCATTCCTTCATCCAGCGCCGGGCGGTATCAAGCTTTTTCTCGTAATCTGGTTCTTCGGCCAATTGGCCCCCCAAAAGGCCCCCAAGTTCGGGCACCGACGGCCAAGGCGCAAAGAACGCCCCCCCGATCACCGCATCCAAAACCGAGGCATTTCGGGCAAGATAGCGTGCCAGGATAGGCGCGGTTCCGGCAATATCTACAATCAGATCAACCAGTTGCGGGTTCGCCTCGAACAATGAGAAAATCTGCACCCCGGCAGGAAGGCCCACAAGAAAGCTGTCAAACGCCACCAGCGCCTCGTCGGGGTTGGCCGCACGGGCAAGGCTGCGCAGCAGGCTGGGGCGCAGACGACGAAAGATTGCCGAGGCACGATCAGAGCGCAACGCCGGGTAATTGTTCCAGCCATCAACAATGGCGCGGGTGCTTTCAGACACCTCGGGGCCGATCTCGGCTTGGCCCGGCGCAAAGAACCCCTCGGTCAGGTGATCGGTACGCTCGAGCCGGGCCATAAGGGCGGCACGAAAGGCGGGCACATCGGTTTCGCCACAAAAATACGCGATGCGCGCCACCCCTTCGGCACTGGCGGGCATGTCGTGGGTTTGGGCATCGCCGACCATTTGCAGCCGATGCTCGATCTCGCGGTGGGCGCGGTAAAGCGTAGTCAGATCATCGGCCACCGCAGGCGGCACCCAGCCCTTTTGCGCCAGCGCCGCAAGGCCACCAACCGTGGTGCGGTCGCGCAACGAAGGGTCGCGGCCACCGGCAATCAGCTGACGGGTCTGGGTGAAAAACTCGATCTCACGAATGCCCCCTACTCCAAGCTTCATGTTGTGGCCTTCGATCACGATCGGCCCGTGCAGCCCGCGATGGTCGCGGATACGCAGGCGCATGTCGTGTGCGTCTTGAATGGCCGCAAAATCAAGGTGTTTGCGCCAAACGAACGGGATCAGGGTTTTCAAAAAACGGTTACCCGCCGCGATATCGCCGCCACAGGGCCGGGCCTTGATATAGGCCGCGCGCTCCCACGTGCGACCGACGGATTCGTAATAGCCTTCGGCCGCCGACATCGACAGACAAACCGGGGTCACGGCAGCATCCGGGCGCAAGCGCAGGTCGGTGCGAAACACATAACCTTCGCTGGTCAGGTCGGAAAGCATCGCCATCATTTTGCGGGTGACACGAATAAAGGCGGTGCGGGCATCTTGCCAATCAGCGCCATAGCGGGTTTCGTCGAACAGACAAATCAGGTCGATATCCGAAGAATAATTCAGCTCGCCCGCCCCGCCCTTACCCATGGCCAGCGCCACCATTCCGGCCGCAGTTTCCACGTCATCCTGGGTTTGGCCAGGCAGCTTTCCCCGGCGAATTTCGTCGGCCACAAGGCGTTTCATCGACAGACTCACCGCGTGATCGGCAAGCGAGGTCAGCGCCCCGGTGACGGATTGCAGTTGCCAAACCCCGCCCAGATCCGCCAGCCCGGTCAACAGCGCCACCCGGCGTTTGGCGATGCGAAGGCCGGCGCCAAGGCCGTCAAGCGGCAGTTCGGAAAGCGGGTCAAGAATGCCGGCAAGGGCGGTTTCTGGCGCAAGGCTTAACGCCTGACGCAGCCAGCTCGCTTCGCGGGCCATCACCCCCTTGAGAAAGGGGCTGCATCCGGCGGTACCCGCCAAAAGCGTGGCCAATTCGGGGCCAAGATCGGCAAAACTTTTGTGAACCTCGGCCCCGGCTGCGGGATCAAAGGCGATGGGATGGCGCAAAAGGCGGGTGGCAAAGGGTGCATGGGTCATGGCCGCACCATGTAGGTTGCCGCACAAAGGGTCAACCGGGGCAGGCACGTCGCCATGGATTTGCAGAGCGCGGTTCGGGTGCAGGATCTGGGCAGGTCTTCGGCGGGGACCAGGCCGCTACCTTGGCAAAAATCCGCGCATGGCCAAAGCTATGTTAAAAAGTTTTACATTAGATCTTGAACGATGATGCTGAAGGGCTATTTTGGTCATGTGAAACGACTTCACATCCAAAAGCAACCACCTGAACCGGGAGACCGCCACATGTATACCGCCTCACCCAATGTCGCATCTGGCGGCATTTTCACCTGGCCCCGCCGCGCCGAGCGCTGGCTTGATGACCATGGCAAAGGCGCATGGATCGCCGCCATGGTGCTGGGGTTCATCTTTGTCTGGCCCGTGGGACTTGCCCTGTTGGCCTATATGATCTGGAGCAAACGCATGTTCAAACGCAATGGCGGCTGTGGCCACCGCTTCCAAGGCCACCACGATCACCGCGGTTTCAACACCAGCGGCAACTCGGCTTTTGACGCCTATAAGGCCGATATGCTGCGCCGGTTGGAAGACGAGCAAACGGCCTTTGAAAGCTTTTTGCAGCGTCTGCGCGACGCCAAGGACAAGTCAGAGTTTGACAGCTTTATGGAAGACCGCGCCCGCAATGCCGGGGTAGAAGCGGCCCCTGTGGCACCTGCTGCGCCCGAAGCACCGCGCGCTGGTGCCTATTGATACCATGGGAAGGCCTTCGGGCCTTCCCTTCCCTTCGACAGGACATTCCATGTATCCGCTTTCGCAATCCCTGCTGCCCGACCCTGACCGCCATGCCGAGTTCTATGCCGACGTGCCGATGAAACGGGGTATTGCCTGGATCATTGACACGCTGCTGATCTTGTTGATCACCGCGATTTTGGTGCCGTTCACCGCCTTTGCCGCATTGTTCTTTTTGGTGCCACTTTACCTGACCGTCTCTTTTGCCTATCGCACGGTTAGCCTTGCCCGCGCATCAGCCACGCCCGGCATGCGGCTGATGGCGATCGAGTTTCGCACCCATCAGGGGCAGGCCTTCGATTTGCCGACGGCATTCTTGCATACGCTTGGCTATACCGTATCGGTTTCGATGGTGCTGCCGCAGGTGATCTCGGTCGTGTTGATGATGACCGGGGCTCGGGCTCAGGGATTGACGGATCATGTGCTTGGAACGGTGGCAATCAACCGAGTTGCGCGGTTCTGAGGGCCATTTTACAACTTTAGCTTGCAACGAACGCAAGACAGTTCTTGGCGGATGGCAAAACGCTTGCTAACGTGCGCGCTGTTGCCCCAATCAAAGTCGGTCATGCGCCACACTCTTCCCATCGCGCCGCAATTTTATGTGACGGCTCCGCAAGCCTGCCCTTACCTTGAGGGGCGGCTGGAGCGAAAGCTATTCACCGCGTTGCAGGGCGAACATGCGCAAAAGCTGAATGACACTTTGTCAAAGCAAGGATTTCGGCGCAGCCAGAATGTGCTGTACCGCCCGTCTTGCGCGGAGTGTTCGGCCTGCCTTTCCGCCCGGATACGGGTTGCCGATTTCGTGCCCTCGCGGACCCATAAACGCATCGCAAAACGCAACGCCTATCTAAAACGCAACGCGACCAGCCCTTGGGCGACCGAAGATCAGTACGCGCTGTTTCGCCGCTATCTTGATGATCGGCATGCGACAGGCGGCATGGCGGATATGGATGTGTTCGAGTTTGCCGCGATGATCGAGGAAACCCCGATCCGCAGCCGGGTGATCGAATACACCCGCCCCGCTGCCCCCGGCGAACGCGGTCGCCCGTTGACAGCTGTTTGCCTGACGGATGTTTTCGACGACGGCCTGAGCATGGTTTATTCGTTCTACGACCCGGACCTTTTGGGCAAGAGTCTGGGCACGCATCTGATTTTGGATCACATCGAAATCGCGCGCGAGGCCGGGTTGCCGTATGTTTACCTGGGCTATTGGGTGCCGGGCAGCCCGAAGATGGGTTATAAGGCCGGGTTCTCGGCGCTGGAGATTTTCAAGGCCGGGCGCTGGCAGGATATTGGCGATCCGGCGGATCATCGGGCGGAATTGCATCCGCTGTCGGTTGATCCGATTGCCGAACAGGTGGCCCGGATCAGCCTGCCCGAAGCCCGCAACGCCAAAAAATGACCGGCCTGCCCCGACTGTCGGCGGTGGCGTTGATCGTGCCGGACTATGAGGCAGGGCTGGCGTTTTATGTGGGCGTGATGGGGTTCGATCTGCTGACTGATATTGATCAGGGCCACAAAAGATGGGTCACCGTCGCCCCGAAAGGCGGCGGCTGCGCCCTTGTTCTGGCGCGGGCCGAAGGGGCGGATCAGATCGCCATGATCGGCAATCAAGGCGCGGGCCGGGTGTTCTTGTTTCTGGAGACGGATGATTTCTGGCGCGACCATCAAAGGATGATCGCAGCTGGCGTGGTTTTTGAAGAAGATGCGCGGGTTGAGGATTATGGGACGGTCGCGGTTTGGCGAGATCCTTTTGGAAATCGCTGGGATTTGCTGGAACGAAAATTGTGAAAAGATGAGGCATAACACGCGTGTTATGCGGCGTATCCTATTGTATTTATTTGATTTCGTGAATTTTGTTAAGGTTTTGGTAAGGCCGTAACACGCGCGGTTAGTCCACCGGGAACTCTGGCCCGACGATGTGCACCGCCAATAGGCAGCCATCCGGGGTATGCGAGTTATGTTCGGTGCCGTCGCGGTAAAACACCATGTCTCCGGCACGAAACACGGTGCCATCGCTTTCGACCAAGGTGCCCTCGAGGATCAGGAATTGCTCGTGGCCGTTGTGGCGGTGGCTGCGGGTCGTCATGCCTGCGGGCATCCGGTACACATGAAAACCGGTTCCCAAGGGTTGGTCGGTATCGAGTTGCAGGATGCTGTCGCCGTAGGCCGCGCCGTCGGGATAGGTGAAGCCCTCAAATTTGGCGGTATGGATGTTGGCCACACGGCGGTCTGTGGCGGCGATGGGTTTCATGGGCAGCTCCGGGGGCAATTGCAGGTGCCAAGCGTCGCACGGCCTACGGGTTTTGCCAAGTCTCGGGTTTTACCAAGTCTTGGCGCGCGGCTCTTTAGGCCCTTTCGGGCCTGCATCGCTGAACTGGAATAGCGATGCAGGCCCGTAGGGGCTAAAGAGCGCCGTTGCTTTACGCGATCAGGCCTTCGGCGCGCATCGCGGCCTGCACGGCGGGGCGGGCAGCCATGCGGGCGCGCATCGCTTGCAGTTTCGGGAAGGCCGTCAGATCGACGCCGGTCATGGTTGACCAGTTGGTTACGGTGAACACATAGGCATCGGCCAGCGACATGCTGCTGCCCATCAGATAATCGCGGCCATCGCCCAGCATCGACTCGATCTGACCCAGACGGCGGGCGATATTGGCTTTGACATCCACCTTGGTGGCATCGGTGGTGGCGGGGTTAAACAGCGGCGAGTAGGCTTTGTGAACCTCGGTTGCGACGAAATTCAGCAATTCCTGCACACGGGCGCGGGCCATGGTGCCAACGGCAGGCGCAAGATCGGTGTTCCCGGCGCGGTCGGCCAGAAATTGCAAAATGGCAGCGCCTTCGGTCAGAACGCCCTCGGCGGTTTGCAACGCAGGCACGGCACCCTTGGGATTTACGGCAGTGAAATCGGCCCCGGTTTCGGTGGTCTTGGCGCGCAGATCAACCTTTTCAAGGCTATGCGGCGTGCCCAGTTCTTGCAGCACGATATGCGACGCAAGCGAGCAGGCGCCGGGGGAATAGTAAAGTTTCATGATCTGTCCTTTGTTGATCTTGACGCGCAACGGGGCGCCATTACGGGTGCTTGGCTAGGCGCGGACAGTTGCACGCGGGCGCAGGGTCGGTCCAGTGCAAGTGCGACTCAGCCACGCGCAGGGCCTGTGCATGGCCGCGCAGATTGCGATTAGTTGCGACAAATTGACCCCTGACGAAAGAAAAGTTCAGATTTACCACCCGGCGCGACACATTGTTGGGCGATTTGGCGTTGACGCCCCCAGCGGTGCGCCCTAGTGTCCCCGCAAGAGTGACGTGCGGCACGAAAGGGTGCAGAAATGGCTGGTATTCTAGTCGTAGGCAAGAAAAGGCGCATGGGCCGGTAACGGTTGACCATCAGGTTTCCCATGCGCCCCCGATTGAAAACCGGGGGCTTTTTGTTGCCCCCGATAGAACGACAGACCGTTGATCCCGACGGCGCGACAGACAGAACGAGTGGCCGCGAGATGCGGCAGCAGAGGAAGAAGATGATGAGCAAAGCCCAAAGTGGTTCGATGACCGGCGCCCAAATGGTGGTGCAAGCCCTGAAGGATCAGGGCGTCGAGGTGATTTTCGGCTATCCCGGCGGGGCTGTGCTGCCGATCTATGACGCGATTTTCCAACAAAATGACATCAAGCATATTCTGGTGCGCCACGAACAGGGTGCGGTGCATATGGCCGAGGGCTATGCACGCTCTACCGGTAAACCGGGGGTGGTTCTGGTAACCTCGGGGCCGGGTGCGACCAATGCGGTGACGGGCTTGACCGATGCGCTGATGGACAGCATTCCGTTGGTGGTATTGTCGGGTCAGGTGCCAACGTTCATGATCGGCACCGATGGCTTTCAAGAGGCTGATACGGTGGGCATCACCCGGCCCTGCACCAAGCATAACTGGCTGGTGAAGGACACCTCGAAGCTGTCAGAGGTAATTCATCAGGCGTTCCATGTGGCGACCCACGGTCGGCCTGGCCCGGTTTTGGTGGATATTCCCAAGGATGTGCAGTTTGCCACCGCCGACTATACGCCGATGCAAAAGGCCAAGGTTTCGCATTACCAGCCACAGGTGAAGGGCGATATTGAGGCGATCACCCGCATGGTCGAGATGATGGAAACCGCGGAACGCCCGGTGTTTTACACCGGCGGCGGGGTGATCAACTCTGGCCCGGCGGCGACGCAATTGCTGCGCGAATTTGTCGAGGCGACGGGGTTTCCGATCACCTCGACGTTGATGGGCCTTGGGTGTTATCCGGCGTCGGGCAAGGCGTGGCTGGGGATGCTGGGGATGCACGGGCTGTATCAGGCCAATCTGGCGATGCATGGCTGTGATCTGATGATCAACGTCGGCGCGCGGTTTGATGACCGCATTACCGGGCGGATCAAGGATTTCAGCCCGCATTCCAAGAAGGTACATATTGATATTGATGCATCCAGTCTGAACAAGGTGATCCGGGTGGATGTGCCGATTTTGGGCGACATCGGTCATGTGTTGGAAGATGCGCTGCGGCTGTGGAAGGCGCGGGGCCGCAAGGTCAACAAAGCCGGGCTTGCCAAGTGGTGGAAGCAGATCGAGGAATGGCGGGCGGTTGATTGTCTGGACTACAAGAACTCGGACAAGGTGATCAAGCCGCAGTATGCCTTGCAGCGGCTGGAAGCCCTGACCAAGGGGATGGACCGCTATATCACCACCGAAGTTGGCCAGCATCAGATGTGGGCGGCGCAGTTTCTGGGCTTTGAGGCGCCGAACCGTTGGATGACGAGCGGTGGTTTGGGGACGATGGGCTATGGTTTGCCCGCGTCGATCGGGGTTCAGGTCGCCCATCCGGAGGCGTTGGTGATCAACGTGGCGGGGGATGCGTCGTGGTTGATGAACATGCAGGAAATGGGCACGGCGATGCAGTTTCGCCTGCCGGTCAAGCAGTTCATCCTGAACAACGAGCGGTTGGGCATGGTGCGCCAGTGGCAGGAATTGCTGCATGGTGAGCGGTATTCGCAGTCGTGGAGCGAGTCATTGCCCGATTTCGTCAAGCTGGCGGATGCGTTTGGCTGCAAGGGGATACAGGTGCGCGATCCGGCGGATCTGGATGACGCGATCATGGAAATGATCCGCTATGACGGGCCGTTCATTTTCGATTGTCTGGTGGAAAAGCATGAGAATTGCTTCCCGATGATCCCTTCGGGCAAGCCGCATAACGAGATGCTTTTGGGCGAGGCCGATACCCAAGGGGTGATCGGGTCCAAGGGCGCGGTTTTGGTCTGAGATTTCGTGAATGCTGCAAGAAGCGGGGGGGCTGTCTGCCCCCCCGCACCCC
>JBAVTI010000324.1:0-1967 GCA_049696055.1 Paracoccaceae bacterium
GTTCAGCGACGGCGGTCGCGCCGCGCACTCATCGGTTGGAAGGCGACGCCGACATGGGCTTCGCAATAGGGTTTGCCGGGCACCGATGGCAGGCCGCAGAACCAGAAGTCTTCGGTTGCCGGATCGCCGATCGGCCATTTGCAGGTGCGTTCGGTCAATTCCATCAGCGTCAGCTTCTTGGCCCGCTTTTCGACTTCGCGCACCGACGCCAGCGCTTCGGGGCTGATCTCGTTGGCCGATGGCTGCGGTGGCAGCGGTTGGCCTGCGGGGATGATCGCCTTGCGCAGCGGGATCGGGGTAATGCTTGCCCCGGTTGACACCGGTGCTGCGGCGGGGGCGGTGCGTTCGGGCACCACGCGGGGTTCGGCCACGCGCACGGGTTCGGGTGCGGGCTTCACCGCCTCGGCGCGGGGGGGCGCGGCGACGGGGGCATCGTCCTCGTCATCCTTGGTTGCCGAGCCGCCAACGCGGTTCGACAGGCCCAGCCTGTGCACTTTGCCGATCACCGCATTGCGGGTGACGCCGCCCAATTCCTTGGCGATCTGGCTGGCGCTTTGGCCATCGCTCCACATCTTTTTGAGCGTCTCGACGCGCTCGTCGGTCCAGGACATAGTGATCTCCGGTCTGGGGTGGCCCCAAGGTGCCTCTTTGGCCCTATTCTATAGGGGACGGCAGCAGATACAAGCGCCGGGGGGCAATATCAAGGGAAAGCCGCATGAACGGCCCGATTTACCCAACCTTGGCTGGACAGGCCTTGGGTTTAGGGCTAAATGCCGGGCATGATCACCGCAGGCAGCCTTTTCCCGATGCCCCGACGCCGACGCAGCCACGCGTAAGCGATTGATCCCGTTTGGCCAAGCCTTGTGGCCAATATCCCCCGCCGCCATCCTTCGATGTTCGTATCCACGTTGACACCCGCCCTGTGCTTTGGCACCCCTAGGGCTTGGCTTTAAGGACCGATCCGATGATTTCCAGTGTTTTGCCCACCTACAACCGCGCCCCGATTGCTTTTGAGAAGGGCGAGGGGTCCTGGCTGACCGCAACGGATGGCAGTCGATATCTTGATCTGGGGGCTGGCATTGCGGTGAACGCGTTGGGCCATGCCAACCCGACGCTGGTGGCGGCACTGACGGCGCAGGCGGCCAAGCTGTGGCATGTCTCGAACCTTTACCGCATACCCGAACAGGAACGGCTGGCGGATATGCTGGTGGAACATACCTTTGCCGACACCGTGTTTTTCACCAATTCCGGCACCGAGGCTGCCGAACTGGCCATCAAGATGGTGCGAAAGTACTGGTACGAGGCAGGTGATCCGCGCAGCGAGATCATCACCTTCGAGGGTGCATTTCATGGCCGCTCGACCGGGGCGATTGCGGCCTCGGGATCGGAAAAGATGACGAAGGGCTTTGGTCCCTTGATGCCGGGCTTTCGAACTTTGCCGTTTGGCGACCACGCGGCGTTGCGCGCAGCAATCAGCAAGAACACCGCCGCGGTGATGATCGAACCGATACAGGGTGAGGGCGGTATTCGGGTGCTGCCCGACGCCTGTCTGAAGGGCCTGCGCGATCTGTGCGACGAATTTGGCGCGCTTTTGGTATTTGACGAGGTGCAATGTGGCATGGGCCGCACCGGCAAGCTGTTTGCGCATGAATGGGCCGGGGTGACACCGGATATCATGATGGTCGCCAAGGGCATTGGTGGCGGCTTTCCACTGGGCGCGGTGCTGGCTACCGAAAAAGCGGCAAGCGGCATGGGGCCGGGCACGCATGGTTCCACCTATGGCGGCAACCCCTTGGGCTGCGCGGTTGGGGCGGCGGTGATGGAGATCATCGCCGATGACACCTTTCTGGCCGAGGTCAACCGCAAGGGCGCGTTGTTTCGCCAAGGCCTTGAAGGGTTGGTGGCAAGCTATCCGTCGGTATTCGAGGCGGTGCGGGGTCAGGGCCTGATGTTGGGCCTGAAGTGCC
>JBAVTI010000325.1:0-2657 GCA_049696055.1 Paracoccaceae bacterium
TCATGGCGATGCTGAAGCATTACCGCGAAGACCGCGATTTCATGTACGGGCTGGATATCAAGTTCATTGATGCCGCCCGCGCGCGGAAGGGGTGAGGGAACATGGCAAAGTATACACCGCCCGTTCAAAGCAAATTGGGGCAGATCATTGATGTGATCGTGCTTTTGGCGCTGTCGGTTGGCGCGCTTTATATCCCGCTGTGGATGGGGCTTGCGGGTTCCAGCAAGGTGCCGGTGCCGCAGGAAAACCCGACATGGGAAAGCCTTGGGCAGAACGCCACGATGATCGAGAAATGGAATCAGCTTGGGTTTGCCGATGCGGCAGCCGCTGCCGACACCATTACCGCCCGGTTTGACTACAGTTTCAGCATAAGTTCGCTGGTGGTGATGGTTGTGGTGATCGTGGGCTATTTCGCCATGTTGATCCGGTTCTCGGAGGTCGAATACCGCGAAGTGATTGCCGAAAAGTTTGGCGAGAAGTGACAGGAGGCGATGATGGATATCTGGACCATGATGGAATACGCCGCCTGGGGCCTTTCGGGGATTTTCGGGCTTTTGATCGTGATGGATTGGGCCAAGACCGACAGCAGCTATTCCGAGGAGATGCTGACATCTTCGAAGGAAGGTGAGTTGGAAGCCATGACTGAACAACACAAGCTTTAGGGGGGCGTGACGATGACGACTACAACACATGCCACCGAAAAGGTTGGTTTGTTACGGGTGCTGGGGCCGGCGCATATCTGGGCGCTGGGCGTGGGCATCGTTTTGGTGGGCGAATACATGGGCTGGAACTTTGCCGTTGGCAAAGGCGGGGCTTATGCGGCGCTGATTGCGTGCTGGTTTGCGGGAATATTGTACACCTGCGTGGCGATGATCGATTCCGAGGTGACATCGACGGTGGCGGCGGCGGGGGGGCAATACACTCAGGCCAAGCATATCGTCGGGCCGCTGATGGCGTTCAACGTCGGGCTGTATCTGGTGTTCGCCTATACCATGCTGGAGGCTGGCAATGCGATTACCGTGGGGTTCTTGATGGACACGGTGGCGAATATGTCGGGGCATGAGGGGCTGGATCAGCGGCCCTTCATCGTGGTGTCGATCATGTTTCTGGCGTGGTTGAACTATCGCGGGGTGTTGGCGACGCTGACGTTTAACCTGGTGATCACGGCGATTGCGTTTGTGTCGATCCTGATCCTGTTTCTGATGACAGCACCGTGGTCGGATGCAAGCCCGATGCGGCATGCCGAGTTGATGACCGATCTGCCTTATGGCTGGCTGGGTGTATTGGCGGCGATGCATTTCGGGTTGTGGTTCTATCTGGGGATTGAAGGCACGACGCAGGCGGCGGAAGAAGTGCGCAGCCCGGCGCGGTCATTGCCTTTCGGCACCCTGGCGGGGATCATGACGCTGCTGATTGCAGCGACGTTGACCTGGTATATCTGCGTCGGTCTGATGCCGTGGGAGTATCTGGGCGGTGCCGGTGTGCCGCTGTTTGATGCCGCACGGATGTCGGGGTCTGGGTTCCTGGTGGTACTTTTGGGGATCGGGACGCTGTTTGCCACGTTGGCAAGCGCGAATGGCTGTATCAACGATGCGTCGCGGGCTTGGTTTGCCATGGGGCGGGATCATTATCTGCCCTCGTGGTTTGGGGCGGTGCATCCGACCTATCGCACACCGTATCGGGCGATCATCTTTCTGGTGCCGATTGCGCTGATTTTCGCGCTGGGCGCACCGCTGGATCAGGTGATCACCTTCTCGATCCTGTCGGGGTTGCTGGAATATACCTTCATGCCGCTTAACGTGATCATGTTCCGCAAGAAATGGCCGCTCGATAGTATCAAGCGCGGCTATGTGCATCCGTTCCACCCAATTCCGGCGTTGGTGCTGCTGGCGCTGTGCAGCATCACCTATTTCGCGGTGTTTCTGGGCTATGGCACGCAGTTGGTGGCGATGGTGGCGTTCTATATCGTGGCGTCCTTGTGGTTCCACTTCTGGCGCTATCGCTTTGTAAACCGGGGGGCGCAGTTTACGATGCCCTGGCCACGGCCCAAGGGCTATTAAGATCGGGGTGGCCCGCCGCAATGGCGGGCCATTTTCGCAAAGAAGGGTGGGGAATGGATCAATTGGCGCAGGGCGCGATGGTGGCGGGGCTTGGCGTGGCGCTGTTGGCGTTGATCTGGCAGGCGCGCGGATCAGGGCGGATCCGCCGTACGGCGCGGGCGGCGTATTTTGATGACTGCGCGGCGCTGTTTGCGGGCGGATTGAAGGCAGTGATGCCAACGGGGTTTCCGCGGATATCGGGGCCACATGCCGGGCATACCTTTGATGTGCAGGCGCTGCCCGATACGCTGACGTTTCGCAAACTGCCCGCGCTTTGGCTGTTGGTTACGTTGCCCGAGGCGCTGCCATTGGCGGCGACCTTTGATCTGATGGTGCGACCCAGCGGGATCGAGCCGTTTTCGAATTTCAAAACCTTGCCAGAGCAAATCGCTGCCCCTGATGGGTTTCCTGCCGATTGTGCCATTCGCACTGACGATGCGGCGGGAATACCGCCCGAGACGCTGTTGCGGCGGCATCTGGCGGTGTTTGACGACCCCAGGGTGAAAGAACTGGTGATCTCGCCCAAGGGGGTGCGGCTGGTATGGTTGGCGCAAGAGG
>JBAVTI010000326.1:0-4632 GCA_049696055.1 Paracoccaceae bacterium
GCCGGCGGTTCCGCCAGTATCCGCTCGGCCACCCGTTCGGCCAGCGTCTCCAGCAGGTTCAGCCGCTCGGCCGCAAGCTCGGCCGCAATCGCCTCGGTAATCCGGTCATAGCTCAGGATCCGGTCCACATCGTCCAGCAACGGTGCCGGGTGTGGCCGCACTTCAACCACCACATTGAATCGAACCCGCTGGCGGTGGCCGCGCTCTTGTTGAAACGCACCGATCTCGACCTCGACCACATGGTCACGCAACGAAATCCGGTCCCGCGGATCCGCCGAGGCCGAAGCCGCCGCCCGCTCTTCGGGGTGCGCAAACGCTAAAGATATGTCGCTGGTCATGACGCAGGGCCTCCGGCGCGGCAAAAGGTCTGCGCGCAGCATAGCCCCCCGCGCGGGCTTGCCATGCCCGAAGGCGGCAAGCAAAGCAACCCCCCCGACATACGCCGGAACTTGGGCTGCAACCTGACCTTACGCCCCGGTCTGCCGATAAAACAGATGTGCGCCAATCGCTGCCGTCTGCGGGAACCTGCGCGCCCATCCGGGCCGCACATTGCGGGTATGGAAATGGGTCGCCCCAAAGGTCAACGCACGCGGCGCGCCATCCAGCATCAGCCGCGCAATCTTGCCCGACTGAACATAGGCACCCTGCTCGCGGACCCGGTCGGTATAGCCATCACAAACGAACGAGAACTGGCACCCGCCACCGCCCGATTGATGCACAACACCGCAGACCGAGCGCGGGTAACTTGGGCTGTCCACCCGGTTCAAAATCACTTCGGCCACCGCAAACTGGCCCTTCACTGTCTCGCCCCGCGCTTCGAAATACAGCGCCTTGGCCAGACATTCCCATTCCGCATTGCCCGACGCCATTGGCAACCCCGCCAAATAGCCCGCATCATAACGGATCAGCGTCGGTGCCGCAGGCTCTTGCCCCGGAACCTTTTTCGCCACCCGCTTGGGTGTCGGGGCCACAACCCCATCGGCAAGCGAGGCCAGACGCGTCGGCGCCACCTGCCCCATTGCCGCGCGTTCCACCCCCAGCAACGTCACCATCCGCCCCTCGATCGAGGCGGTCGGGTCGTTGGACTGGCTCACCGTCACATCGGCGAAGGCCGCTCCGCTCAGGACGATCAGCGCCATTGCGGCACGCGTCCAAGTTTGTAGCAAGCGCATTTTCGTATGTTCCCGGTCTGGTTTTATCGCCGCTAACCGGGGGAAAAACCCAATCCCGATAGCAACAGTCGACGGGGATAAAGGACGCGCAGCCCCCGAGTCCATCCTTGCGGCAAAATTGCAACATATTTTCCGCCCAAGTTGCGCGGATTCTCGCCGATCTGGCAATTACCAAGATCGAACAGAATCAAGCCCTTGTGTGCGTTAACCACGCCCCGGCCAACGATAGTTTCAGACAATAGGATCGGTAAGCGCCAGATGTGCCGCAGCCAATCGCGCCAATGGCACCCGATAAGGCGAGCATGAGACGTAATCGAATCCCGCACGGCGGCAGAACGCAATCGATTCGGGGTTGCCGCCATGCTCGCCACAAATTGACAGCACCAACTCTGGCCGTGTCGCCCGCCCCCGGTCGGCGCCGATGTGCAACAACTCGCCCACCCCGTCCACATCCAGAATATGAAACGGGTCTTCGGGGAAAACCCCCTGCTGCACATAGGTATTCATGAACCGCCCGGCATCATCGCGGCTAAGGCCATAGGTCATCTGCGTCAAATCGTTGGTGCCAAACGACAGGAACGCCGCGTGTTGTGCAATCTCGCCCGCCCGCAGGGCCGCGCGCGGCGTTTCCACCATCACCCCCAGCTTGTAGTCGAAATCGACCCCCATCTTGCTGCGCACAATCGCTGCCACCGCGTCGATATGGGTTTTCACCAACTCGACCTCGCGCCGCGCCGACACCAGCGGGATCATGATCTCCGGCACGATCGGCTTGCCCCGTCGGGCAATTTCCACCGTCGCCTCAAAGATCGCCCGCGCCTGCATTTCATAAATTTCCGGCAGCACGACACCCAGACGCACCCCCCGCATCCCCAACATCGGGTTGAACTCGGCCAAGGCCTCCGCCCGCCGCGTCACTTCGGATAACGGCTTGTCCAGCGCCTCGGCAAGCTCGCGCAGACCCTCGCGCGAATGGGGCAAAAACTCATGCAACGGCGGGTCAAACAACCGGATACAGACAGGCAATCCCTGCATGATATCAAACAGTTGCACAAAATCCTCGCGCTGCATCGGCAGCAGACGCGCCAGCGCCGCCGCCCGGTCCTTCGAGGTGTCGGCAAAGATCATCTCGCGCATCACCACCAGACGATCTTCTTCAAAGAACATATGCTCGGTGCGGCAAAGCCCGATGCCCTGCGCCTCGAAATCCCGCGCCGTCTTGGCATCGCTGGGGGTGTCGGCATTGGCGCGAATGCCGATATCGCGCACCGCATCGGCCCAGGACAGCAACCGCCGGAAAGTGTCATCCAACGCCGGTGGCAGCATATCCGCCGCCCCCACCAATGCCTGCCCCGCCGTGCCATCGACCGTGATCACATCGCCTTCGCGAAACACCCGACCGTCACTGGCCACCAGCTTTTTGTCCTTGATGTCCATCCGTAAATCCGACGCACCCACGATGCACGGCAGCCCCAAACCGCGGCCGATTACCGCCGCGTGGCTGGTCATGCCGCCGCGCTCGGTCAGCACGCCTGCCGCCGAATGCATGCCGCGAATATCTTCGGGCGCGGTTTCACGCCGCACCAGAATGCACGGCTCGCCCTGCGCCGCAGACGCCTGTGCCGCAGCCGATGAAAACACAATCCGCCCGGTTGCCGCCCCCGGAGACGCCGCAATGCCGCGCGCAAACACATCGCGCGGCCCGCGCGGATCAACCTGCTCGTGCAACAACTCCGACAGCGCCCGCGGTTCCACCCGCAAAATCGCCTCGTTGCGGCTGATGATCCCGTCATCCGCCAGTGCCACCGCAATCTTCAGACCCGCCCGTGATGACCGCGTCACCTTTACCGCGTCCAGCACCGCCAAATGGCCGTCCTCAACGGTAAACTCGATCTGCATTTCCTCGCGCAGTTTGGATCGGCACACCGCTCCATGCCGCACCAGATCGGCAAAAACCACTGGCGCAATATCTTCCAGCGAGGGCCCGCGCGGATCGCGGGTCAGGTAAATCGCATCGGTCTTTTTCAGCGCATCCCGACCTTGGCTTTGCCCCAGATACCGCCCCGTCACCTGCGCCTGCCCCGTCACCGGATCAACAAACTGAATGACGCCAGACCCCGAAATACCCTGCCCGATGCCCTGTGCCATCGCCTGCACCACCAACCCCAAGGCCGCCTCGACGGGTGCCCCCTTGGCCTGACGCAACAACCGCGCCGTGGTGCCCTCCCAGGCCCGCGCCATCGACCGCAGAACATCGGCCAGTTGCCGCGCCGGGTCTTCGGGAAATTCTTCTTCCATTTCATCGCGGTAGGCGCGCAACGCATCGCGCAGCGCCTGCGCCGAAGGCTCTACTCCCTCGAACATGTCGGGGTCCAGCCGCGCCACATGAATGGCATAGCCTTGCACAAACCGCAGATAAAGCGCATCCGCCGCCGCCTGCCCGTGGGTCTGCGCCAGCCGGTCATGCCGCGCCGCATTGAACCCGATGTTCAGAATTGTCGCAGGCCCGCCCCAGTCGGGGTTTTCCGGGCTTGGCCGCACCGAGATCAGCGGATCGGCCCCGAAATGCGCCAAAATCGCCGCACAATCGACCAACTGACCACCCGCAATCGCCCGCACCGTGGCCGCCGGCAGCGCCACCGTCTGCGGCACCGGCAATTCAAGCCGCACCAACCGCTGCAAGCATTTGGCCCGCCAGCCGTGGTTTGCTGTGCTGATGGCCGTCGTTGGGGTAATTTCACTGAAATCGGTAAGAAGATCGTGTTTCTGCACTGCGGCGCCTTTCGGTTTCGCGCGCAGCATACGCTTATCCATTTACCGCGCAAGCGGAACGGACCGGACCGGGGGTTTCACACCCCCAGGTCACATTGGCATTTTGCCAATGCGACTACCCCCGTGGGATATTTTTGAACAGAAGAAAGCCGTTAGCCCTCGATCTTGGTCAAATCCGCCACTTGCCCGCAAATGGCGCGGATGCGGTGTAGCAGGTTCAGGCGGTTGCGGCGGATGATCGGGTTATCGCTGTTCACCTGCACCGCGTCGAAAAACGCATCCGTCGCCGGGCGCAGGGCCGCCATCGCCGCCATTGCCGCCGCGAAATCTTCGGTCTTCATCGCCGGGGTGATGCTGGCCTCGGCCAGATCAAGCGCCGCAAACAACGCGCGCTCGGCGTCGCCTTCGGCGAACTTCACATCCGCGCCATAGGAATATTCCACCCCATCCTTGGCCTCGGCCTGAGCCAGAATATTGTTGGCGCGCTTGAATCCCTGCACCAGATTGGTGCCATCGTCGGTTTTCAGGAACGCGGCAAGGGCCTCGGCCCGTTTCACCAGCAGCGTCAGGTCATCATTGCCGGGCATGGCCAAGCAAGCGTCGATGATGTCGTGGCGGATGCCCTGGTCTTTGAGGAAGACCTTAAGGCGGTCGTGGAAGAAGGTGAGGAGGTCGGAAGTTATTGCCG
>JBAVTI010000327.1:0-1867 GCA_049696055.1 Paracoccaceae bacterium
TCATAGGAATACCAACCCCAAGTGGTGCCGCCGCCGATCTTCCACTGATCACCTTCCCAAGTGCTGATCGAGCTGTCTTTGCCGACCGGCTTGCCCAGAACGGTGGTCTTCTCCGGGTCGAACAAAAGCTGATCGTCGGGGCCGACCGAATAGGCGCGCCACAGCTTTTCGCCGGTTTCGATGCTATAGGCCGTCACATGGCCCTGAACCCCGAACTCGCCGCCCGAGATGCCAACAATCAACTTGTCTTTCACCGGCATCACCGTGGCGGTGTTGGTTTCGCCTTTGGCCGGATCGCCGTTCACCACTGACCATTTCACCTCGCCCGACTTGGCATCGAGCGCTACAATGGTGGTATCGGCCTGATGCAGGAAGATCTTGCCATCGGCATAGGCAAGGCCACGGTTCACGGTATCGCAGCACATCACCGCGATGACATCGGGGTTCTGCTTTGGCTCGTAGCGCCACAAGATCTTGCCTTCGTTGGCCAGATCAAGTGCATAGACGGTGTTGGGGAACGGTGAGTGGACATACATGATGTCCCCGATCACCAGCGGCGAACCTTCGTGGCCGCGCAGAACCCCGGTTGAAAACGTCCAAGCCACGCGCAGATCTTTGACGTTGCTGGCGTTGATTTGGTCAAGAGTTGAATAGCGGGTATTGGCGTAATCCCCGGTCTGGATCGCCCATTGCTTGGCGTCCGCGATGGCCGCCGTGACGCTGTCGTTGGCGTAAACCGAAGCGGTTCCCCCCAACATCAACGCAACCGCGAGTGCAAAAGTCTTTCTCATGGTGCCTCCTCCTGTGGTCCGTCACGACGGGCCGTTTGTATCAAGAAACGTCGGCGTCTTGGTCTTTGATCAGCACGGCATTAAACTGCCGCTTTCTTATTCATTTCTTATTTGTTGGCCCTGTTTGGGCACCGGTCAACAGCGCGGACTAGCTTTTCAACCTAAAGTATGGGTGTGCGAGAGGGTATTGGCACCGCAATCAAACCGGGGTCGCAGGACAAAGCAGAAGTGGCGCTGTTGGGGGGAAACCGTCGAATCGGGCAGCCACAGAGACGTCGACTGATTTTTGGCATTTTCGCGCATTATCCAAAATATGCGCCACTTTGCCGGTCTGTGGGCGGGGGTGCGCATTGCCAAACGGCTGCCAGCGCAATTGGGCGGCGAATCGGGGTTAAGGGCAGGATTTTGCTAAGAAAACCGGGTATGCTTTGCGTATGGTGGACGTATGGTTTTGCGCCATACCTTTTGGGGGCAGCAGCCGAATTAATCGACCGTGCGGAACTTTGTTTGAAATTGCGCGTTAACAGATATCGCGCGGCAGTAAGTGCCGGGTTTGAAGGAGGGCTGGGAATGAACAGATTTTGGATGGTGCTGCCAACGGTGGCGCTGGTTGCCGCCTGCGAGACGCAGGAGCAGCGGATGATCACGGGCACCGCCACAGGGATGGCAATTGGTGCGGCGGTGTCTTCGGACGAAGACCGCATGAAGGGTGCCTTGCTTGGCGGGGTAGCGGGTCTGGTTGCAGGCACGCTAATCGGCCGCAATAAAGCGGGCGAATGCGTGTATCGCCGGTCTGATGGCAGCACCTATGTCGGCGCATGCTGAGCCCGTGACCTGATAGACAGCGTTCTATCGGGCGAACACTCTTCAAGCCCTGACGTGCTTTCATCGCTGTCACAATCCCAGCGATGAAAGCCTGCAAGGGCTTGAAGAGTGGCTGGGTTAATACACCACGACCGATCGAATACTTTCGCCCGAATGCATCAGATCGAAGCCTTTGTTGATGTCTTCAAGCTTGAGGATATGGGTGATCATCGGGTCGATCTGGATTTTGCCATCCATGTACCAATCGACGA
>JBAVTI010000328.1:0-6377 GCA_049696055.1 Paracoccaceae bacterium
CTGCTATGGCCAAGGCGGGATATTGCCCACGGTGTCAGACGCCAATATCGTTCTGGGGTATCTGAACCCCGATGGTCTGGTTGGTGGACGGCTGCCGCTGGACGCCCAAAAAGCCTATGACGCGGTGAAGACCAAAATCGCCGATCCGCTGGGTCTTTCGGTTGAGCGGGCAGCTTATGGCATGTTTACCATCGTCAACGCAAACATGGTCAACGGTATCCGCCGGGTAACGGTAGAGCGCGGCTATGACCCACGCGATTTCGTGCTGGTTGGTGCAGGCGGGGCTACGGCTGCGCATATCACAGCACTGGCCGCGGATATGGGTATCGACACCATCGTGCTGCCCAAACTTGCGTCCGGCCTTTGTGCCTTTGGTCAGATCATCTCGGATGTGAAATACAACTATATGGCCACCGCCCCGCTGCGGCTTGACAATGATGCGGCATATACCCGCATCGACACGCTGTTTGCCGAGATCGAGGCGCAGGGCATCGCGCATCTGAAAACCGACGGTTTTGCCAAGAAAGACACCCTGGTCAAACGCAGTCTTGATATGCGCTATGTTGGCCAGGTGCATGAATGCACGGTTGAAATCGGCACTTTCAAAGTGGATGCAAAGTCGATCGAAAAGATCAAGCAGGCGTTCCACAAGCGCCACGAGCAGCTTTACACCTATGCCGAGCCGCACTCGACGGTCGAGGTCGTCAATATCGAAAGCACGGTCTACGGGCTGGTTGAAAAGCCTGCACGCATGCATATTGGCAAAGGCAAATCGCCAGCGGCAGCGATCAAGGCGCATCGACTTGCGGTGTTTTCGGCCGATGGCAAGCGGATCAAGACGCCGATCTATGATGGCGGGCTGTTGGGTGCCGGGGCCACCATCGCGGGCCCCGCGATCATCGAAGAGGTTACCACCACCATCGTGATTGAACCGGGTTGGTCTGCCGTTTTGCATGAAAGCGGATCTTACCTGATCACTCGTATCGGAAAGAAGGCGAAATGACCCAGCTGCACGCTGACAAAGTGTCGGTTGCTTTTTCCGGGCTGAAGGCCTTGTCGGAGGTTGATCTTACGATCAGTCCCGGCAGGATCACGGGCCTGATTGGCCCCAACGGGGCGGGCAAAACCACGTTTGTCAACGTGTTGACCGGGTTTCAAACCCCAACCAAGGGGGCGGTGACGCTGAATGGCACCGCCCTTACCGGGTTAAAACCGCATGAATTGCGCCGCAAAGGCATCGCGCGGACCTTTCAGGGGGGGCGGCTGTTTCGCGATCTGGCGGTGATTGACAATCTGGAGGTGACCGGCGTCGGTCTTGGCCAAAGCCGCAAGGTGGCCGAGGCGGCGGCGGGTGCCATGCTTGAATGGATCGGCATTGGCCATCTGGCGGGGCGCATCGCGGGCACCTTGCCCTATACCGACGAGCGGCGGGTGGCGATTGGCCGGGCCTTGATGGGCAAACCGGGCTTTGTGCTGCTGGATGAACCCGCCGCTGGCATGAGCGCCGCAGAAGCCGCCGATCTGGCGGCGCTGATCCGGCGGATTGCCACCGAGATGGGCTGTGGTGTGCTGTTGATCGAACACAATGTCGGCCTTGTGCTAAGTTTGTGTGATCATATCGTGGTGCTCGATTCCGGAGCCGTGATTGAGGCCGGTGATCCGGCCGCCATTCGCGCGTCGGAAAAGGTGCGCCACGCCTATATGGGCACCGCCGCAGAAACCAACCTTCCGGTGCTGGAGGTGATGGCATGAGCCTGCTTGCCGTCTCAAACATCACCATCCGCTATGGCCGCCTGACGGCGGTGCGCAACCTGACCTTCAGCATGGACGAAGGCGAGATCTTGTTTGTGACCGGCCCCAATGGTGCGGGAAAATCTTCGTTGCTGCGTGCCATTGCCGGGGTGACACCGCCGGCTGGGGGGCGGATAGATTTCAGCGGGCAAGACATCACCGGGCGCGCCCCCGAAGATATCGCCCGCATGGGCGTGTCGATGGTTCCCGAGGGCCGCGAGGTGTTTGGCAGCCTGAGCATCGAAGAAAACCTGATGCTTGGCACCGGGATGCATGCCCAGACCCGGGGTTGGCGCGCAAGGGCGGTGACCGAACTTGAGATGATCTACGACACCTTCCCGGCGCTAAAGGACCGCCGCCACACCCAGGCGGGGCTTTTGTCGGGCGGGCAACAGCAGATGCTGGTGATCGGTCGCGCCTTGATGACCAACCCGCGCCTTATTGCGATAGACGAGCCGTCGCTGGGTCTGGCGCCCAATATCATTGATCAGGTTTATGAGCGGCTGATCGCCCTGCGCGCCCATCGCGCGCTAACCCTGCTGATTGTCGAGCAATCTTCGACCCGCGCCATGTTGGTCGGCGGACGGATGATACTGATGCGCGGCGGCGAGGTGCTGCTCGACGGCGATGCCCGCGCCATGGGCCAAAGCGAAGCCATGCAAGCCGCCTATTTCGGATATGGAGAGCATTGATGTCGGGCTTGTTGCAGATCGTCTTTGATGCCCTTAGCCTTGGCAGCCTTTATGCCCTGGGTGCGCTGGGTATCGCGCTGATTTTTGGCGTGATGCGGCTGGTGAACTTTGCCCACGGCGATGTGATCGCCTTTTCGGTGTTTGCCCTGCTGTGGCCGTCGGTTGATGCCGTGGCCGTGGTGTTTGCAGGCAATCTGCCATGGTTTTTGTTGATCCCCTTTGTGTTGGCAATGGGGGCTGGTTTGTCGGTGCTGTCGGAACTGGTGGTGTTTCGCCGCTTTCGCAAGGCCAACCCGGCCACGATGATGATCGCCTCTTTCGCCTTGGGTTTCGTGATCCGCTATTTCTTGCTGATGCTGTTTTCCAGTCGGCCGAAGTCGATCTCGCTTTTGCCTGCCCTTAGTCAGCCGGTCGAGATCTTTGGCGCCCGGATCCCACTGTTGCAGGTGATTACCATCGTGGCCACCATCGCCATTCTGTTCGGCCTGACCGCGTTTCTGAAACGCACCCGCTATGGCCTTGAGATGCGGGCCGCGGCGGAAAACTTTACCATGGCGCGGATGCTTGGGGTTCGGGCGAACCGCGTGATCATGGGGGCGTTTGCGCTGTCAGGGGCGCTTGCTGCGGCGATTGGTCTGATCCTGGCAAGCCAGACCGGCACCGCCGATATTCAGATGGGCGGAGCGGTGATGCTGATGGCGTTTATCGCCACGGTGATTGGTGGGCTGGGGTCGCTGCCCGGGGCGGTATTGGCAGGGTTTTTGCTTGGGGCGGCCTCGGTGGTGATGCAGGTCGTGTTGCCCGCAGAGGCCCGGCCGTTTCGCGATGCCTTCGTTTATGGCGCGGTCATCCTTGTGCTGATCTGGCGACCGCAAGGCCTGCTGTCGGCGCGCGGCACGAAAGAAAGGGTGTAGCCATGGCTCTGCGCGCCTCTGTCGCCCGCCGCACCATCGCCACGCCGGTGATCTTGTGCCTGATCCTGCTGGCGTTTGCCGTTCTGGCGCTGGCGGTAGGATCAAAACCCTTCAACCAGACCATCATCGAGATTTTCCTGCGGGTGATCCTTGTGGTGGGGCTTTACGTCTTTGTCGGCAATTCCGGCGTGATTTCTTTCGGGCACATCGGTTTTACCTGCCTTGGGGCCTATGCTGCGGCCTGGCTGACCATACCGCCGATGATGAAGCAGATTTCGATGCCCGGCCTGCCCGAGTGGCTGATGCAGATGCAGCTGCCCTATGGGGTTGCGGCAGGTATCGCTGCGGTCTTTGCTGCGGTTTTTGCCCTGATCTTTGGGCGTATCTTGATGCGGCTTTCGGGTATCGCCGCCTCGATCGCCACATTCGCCATGCTTGCGATGATCAATACCATCTATTCCAACTGGGAAAGTGTCACCGCCGCCACCTCGTCGGTTGTGGGCATTCCCATCGTGCGCACCATCTGGCCCTATCTGATCGGGGCCATGATCACGGTATTCGTGGCTTGGGCCCATGCCATCAGCCGCGCCGGTCTTGCCTTGCGCGCCGCCCGCGATGAACCCACTGCCGCCGCCGCCTCGGGCGTCGATATTCCGCGTGAGAGGTTGATCGCCTTTACCCTGTCGGGTGCCATCATGGGCCTTGGCGGGGCGCTTTTTGCCCATTCGATCGGCGTTGTAACGCCAGACACCTTCTACCTTGGCCTGACGTTTACCACGCTGTCGATGCTGGTTGTCGGCGGTATGGGCAGCTTGTCGGGGGCGGTGCTGGGGGTCGTGGTTCTGTCCAGCCTTATTCAGGCCCTGCGTTGGCTGGAAAAAGGCGTGCAGATCGGCACCAGCACCATCTCCATTCCCAACGGATTGCAGGAAATCGCGCTGGGCGTGGTGATGATTGTCATCCTGATTTACCGGCCCGCCGGGATCATGGGCAATGCAGAACTGATCTGGCCGCGTGCCAGACCCGAAAAACCGGATCAAGGCAGCCGATAGGCCGCCCGAAACCGGAGAATACCAAGAAACCAACCAACAGGAGAACCACTATGAAAAGGCTAAATTTCTGGACACTCGCCCTTTCCACAACTGCCATTCTTGCCACGCCGGCAATGGCGCAGGATGACAAGATCATCGTCGGCTTTGCGACCGCTGAATCAGGCTTTATGCAGGCCTATGACAAGCCTGCCCAAGACGCCGCGATGATCCGGATCGGTGAAATCAATGCGGCTGGCGGTCTGCTTGGCAAACAGATCGAGGTGGTCACCGCCGACACCAAAACCGACCGCGCCGAAGGGGCCAAAGCCGGCCTTACCGTGATTGACGCCGGGGCCGATCTGGTTGTGGTATCGTGCGACTATGACTTTGGCGCGCCTGCCGCTTTGGCTGCCGAAAGCTCTGGTGCGGTGTCGTTCTTCCTGTGCGCAGAATCGATCAAGGCGGGCATTCAGGGTGTGGGGCCGAACAGCTTTTCGGCCTCGGTGCTGGCTGCGGTTCAGGGGGCCACCATGGCCGAATGGGCCTATACCAAGAAAGAGGCGCGCACCTTCTATCGCCTGCTTGATACCTGGACTGAATACAACAAGGGCATTTGCGACGGCTTTGACTACATGATGCCGAAACTGACCGATGCCACGCTGGTGGGCGAGGATACCTTCAAGAACGAAGACGCCTCGATTGCCGCGCAGATTACCCGGATCAAATCGCTGGCGGAAGAACCCGATGCAATCATGCTGTGCACCATGATGCCGGGTGCGGTTTCGGCCATCAAACAGATTCGCGCTGCCGGGATTAACTCGATGATCCTGAACGGTTCTGGCGTCGATGGTTCCTATTGGCTGTCGGCGGTGCCGGATCTGTCGAATTTCTACGTGCCTGTGCAAGGCTCGATCTACGGCGATGACCCGAACGCAGACGTGACCGCCTTTAATGCCAAATACAAAGAGGCGACGGGCGGCGATCCATCCACCCAATACGTCTATCCGGGCTATGTGATGATCGACGTTTGGGCCAAAGCGGTTGAGCGTGCGGGTTCTACAGAAACCGCTGCTGTCGTGGCCGAGCTGGAAAAGATGAAGGATGAGCCGACGCTGTTTGGCCCAAGAACCTTTACCAGTGAAATCCACCACCAAAACCGCGCGCGTTACCTGATCGTGGAAACCAACGCAGGCAAGCCCGGCGTGGTTGACGAGTGGACGATTTCCGAGCCGATCCCGGTTGCCGATCTGATGAAGTAAGGCCGCCTTGGTCTGATAAAGCCGCCGGGATATTCCCGGCGGCTTTTTTCTGGAAGGAGCCTGCGTTACGTGGGCATTTCGCGGTGCCGGTTCCGTGCGCGGTTCACCTGTTACAAGATAAAGTCGAGCTGATCGACAAGGATTGCCGGACCCCCATTCCATGCCAGCCGAACTTCGAAATCCGCACTTCCATTGCCATCCACGTCGCCCTGTATCCGGGTAACGCCGGGCGTGGTGGTGATCATCCTAAGCTGTCCCGCAATCAGGCCAAAGGCCGCCGACCCGATAAAGCTGAAGGCCTGATTTCCTGCCACCAAGGATTGCGCGTCGATTCCACCAAGGTCGATCAGATCAAGGCCATTGCTGAAATCAGTGATGGTATCGAAGGTCGCGCCACGGCTTTCGGTGATAAAGTTGAAATCGAACACGTCGGCGCCAGCACCACCCGTTAGCAGATCAACCCCAGCGCCGCCTGTCAGCATATCGGCACCCGTTGATCCGGTAAGGCTGTCATTGCCCGCGCCCGCGTCAATCCGGGCAAGCCCGGTCAGGGTAACTGCGGAAAAGTTCAACGTCTCGGCAGCACTGGTACCGCGCAGATAGACATTGGCAAAACCGTTGGCTGAAATCGCCTCGACCCCTGCAATTGCGGTGATCCCGATGGCCGTTCCCGCGGCACCCGCAAGGATG
>JBAVTI010000329.1:0-1503 GCA_049696055.1 Paracoccaceae bacterium
AACTTTGGTGCCATCGGGGGTGAGGAGGAAGAATTCGGGTTCAACGCCGGTCTTGACGCGCAGGCCTTCTTTCGCGGCCTCGTCCACCAGTTTGCGCAGCACGTTGCGCGGGGCCTGGTTGACGGGTTTACCCTCCATCACGCAATTGGCGGCGACCCATGCGACCTCGGGTTTCCACGGCAGTTGGATGACGGAAGACGGGTCGGGGACGGCCATCATGTCGGGGTGGGCGGCGGTGAGGTCAAGCCAGGTGGCAAAGCCCGCGAAACCGGCACCGTCGACGGCCATATCGTTGATGGCCTGCGCCGGGACGAGTTTGGCGCGCTGACCACCGAACAGGTCGGTGTAGGAAATCATGAAGTATTTGACGCCCTTTTCCTTGGCGAATTTTGCCAGATCTTTGGCCATGTGGAAGCTCCCTGTCGTCTTTATGATTTAAGAAGCCGGCCTGATTGTTCAGGCCGACCAAGGGGTTAGAAACCGTTTTTGCCGGGGATCCAGCTGGTGCCTGCAAGCGGAACGCCCGCCATGGCCGCGGCCTCGATGGTCAGCGAACACAGGTCTTCGGGTTCCAGATTGTGCAGGTGGTTCTTGCCGCAGGCGCGGGCGATGGTTTGCGCCTCAAGCGTCATCACCTTGAGGTAGTTTTTCAAGCGGCGGCCGCCGAGGACCGGGTCGAAGCGGCTGTAAAGCGCGGGGTCCTGGGTGGTGATACCGGCGGGGTCGCGGCCTTCGTGCCAATCGTCATAGGCGCCGGCGGTGGTGCCGAGTTTGTTGTATTCCGCCTCGAGTGCCGGATCGTTATCGCCAAGGGCAATCATCGCGGCGGTGCCGATCGAGACGGCGTCTGCGCCAAGGGCGAGGGCTTTGGCCACATCGGCCCCGGTGCGGATACCGCCCGAGACGATGAGTTGCACCTGGCGGTGCATGCCGAGATCTTGCAGGGCTTTGACCGCCAGCGGGATGCAGGCGAGGATCGGCATGCCGACGTTTTCGATGAAGACATCCTGGGTGGCCGCGGTGCCGCCTTGCATGCCATCGAGCACCACCACGTCAGCGCCGGCTTTGACGGCGAGGGCGGTATCGTAATAGGGGCGCGCGCCACCGATTTTGACGTAGATCGGCTTTTCCCAATCGGTGATTTCACGAATTTCCATGATCTTGATTTCAAGATCATCCGGGCCGGTCCAGTCGGGGTGGCGACAGGCAGAGCGTTGGTCGATGCCTTTGGGCAGGTTGCGCATGGCGGCAACACGATCCGAGATCTTTTGGCCCAGAAGCATGCCACCGCCGCCGGGTTTGGCGCCTTGGCCGACCACCACTTCGATCGCATCAGCGCGGCGCAGATCGTCGGGGTTCATGCCGTAGCGTGAGGGAAGGTATTGATAAACAAGCGTTTTGGAATGGCCGCGTTCTTCTTCGGTCATGCCGCCGTCACCGGTGGTGGTGGAGGTGCCTGCAAGAGTGGCACCGCGACCCAAGGCTTCTTTCGCGGGGCCAGAC
>JBAVTI010000330.1:0-6422 GCA_049696055.1 Paracoccaceae bacterium
CCAGAAACTGCGCCATGCGCGGATCGTTGGCCTCTTCCATCGGGCTGAACCTTGTGTTCTCCACCAAGATAACCGACCCCTGCGCCACGGCATCAATCGCCGCGCGATCCGGTTTTTCCATGAAAACCACCTTCTGCCCCAAAGCCGCTTCCAGCGCGGGCAGCACATGTCGCAAACTCATCTCGGGCACCACTTTGCCCTTGGGCCGGTCGAAATGTGCCAGCAACACCGGCTTGCCACCGGCTGCCAGAATATCCGTCACCGTCGGCACGATCTTTTCGATCCGCGTGGCGTCTGTCACCACGCCACCCTCCATCGGCACATTCACATCCACCCGCACCAGCACCACTTTGCCAGCCATCGCCACGTCATCCAGCGTTTTCCAAGCCATCGAAACTCTCCCTGTGATTTCCCCCTGTTTCCCCCCTCAACGCGCCCACGTCAACGAAATCCCGCAGCTTTTCCCTTTCCCTTACGCCCCGCAGCCATTACCTTACGCCAACGCAAAAACCGGAGACCGCGCCAATGGCCGAGATTAAAGATCCTGAAAACACCATCATCATGACGCTGAAAGACGGCCAAGTGGTGATTCAATTGTTGCCCGATGTTGCCCCCAAACACACCGAGCGGATGAAGACCCTTGCCCGCGCCGGGGCCTATGACAACGTGGTGTTCCACCGCGTGATCGACGGCTTCATGGCGCAAACCGGCGATGTCGAAAATGGCAATGCCGCCAAAGACTTCAACCTGCGTCGCGCTGGCACCGGCGGCTCGGATATGCCCGATCTTCCGGCCGAGTTTTCCAAGCTGCCGCATGCCCGCGGCTCGATCGGGGCGGCCCGCTCGTCGAACCCAAACTCGGCCAACAGCCAGTTCTTCATCAACTTCAAGGACAATGATTTCCTGAACGGCCAATACACCGTTTACGGTCAGGTCATTTCCGGCATGGAACATGTCGACAAAATCGCCAAAGGCGAGCCGCCAGCCGTTCCTGACCGTATGATGTCTGTCAAGGTGGCTGCCGATGTCGCGTGATACGTTCATCGCGGCAGGCGTGTTTGCGCTTGGCGTGGCCCTAGTCGGCGGCTACGCCATCTCGCAATCAGCATCGCCCGCCTTCGCCGCCGAAGACGGCCCCGGCCCGAACCTGGTGATCGAGGTCGCAGGGTCGACCACCGGTAAAATCATCATCGACCTGTTGCCCGATGTCGCCCCCAAGCATGTCGCCCAAATCACCGCTTTGGCGGGGCAGGGTGCCTACAATGACGTGGTGTTCCACCGCGTCATTGACGGCTTCATGGCGCAAACCGGCGACGTGCAATATGGCAAGGCCGGCGGCACCCCCGAGGCAGGCATGGGCGGTTCAGACCTGCCCGATCTGCCGGCCGAGTTTTCCGCCGAAACCTTTGATCGTGGTGTGGTCGGCATGGCGCGCAGCGCAGACCCGGATTCTGCCAATAGCCAATTCTTCATCATGTTCGCCCCCGCACCGCATCTGGATGGCCAATACACCATCGTCGGTCGCGTGGTTGAAGGCATGGACGTGGTTGACGCCTTGAAAAAAGGCGATGGCGCCAATGGCGAAGTTGTCGGCCCCGACAGCATGGCAACCGTCACCGTCGCGCCCTGAGGCAAAACAGGCCGGGGGGTTTCACACCCCCCCAGCCCAGCCACGGGCCGGGCGTTTTTCGCGAAAACCTTCCACAGGAAGGTTTTTGATCGCTCATCACCCCCGTGGAGTATTTGAACAAGAAAAAGCCGCAGAATCGTAAAAGACTCTGCGGCTTTTTCTTGCCTAAATACTCATTCTTGCCGTCAGTCCAGCACCACCAGCGCATGGCGTTTGCGCCCTGCCGTCAGTTTGATCGGGTCGTCCAACTGGCTGGCATGAATGATTTGGCCCGAATCCAGCAGCAACTCGTCGTTTAACCGCGCGCCGCCCTCAAGGATCAGCCGCTTGGCATCCTTGCCGGATTTCGCCAGCCCCGCGCGCACGAACAGTTGCGCCACCGAAATGCCATCCGCCACATCGGCAACGCTTAGCGTCAGGGTTGGCAGATCATCGCCCACGCCGCCTTTTTCAAACACTTCGCGCGCCGTCGTTTCTGCCGCCACCGCAGCATCGGCGCCATGGCACAGCGTCGTTACCGCATTGGCCAGAACGATCTTGGCCGAATTGATGTCAGACCCCGCCAGCGCCCCAAGGCGGGTGCATTCATCCAGATCAATTTCGGTGTAAAGCTTTAGAAACCGCCCCACATCGTCGTCATTGGTGTTGCGCCAGTATTGCCAAAACTCATACGGGCTTAGCATATCGGGGTTCAGCCAGATCGCGCCACCCAATGATTTCCCCATCTTCTTGCCATCAGATGTGGTCAACAGCGGCGAGGTCAGCCCAAAGATCTGCCCATCCAGCACCCGCCGTGTCAGATCAATGCCGTTGACGATATTGCCCCACTGATCCGACCCGCCCATTTGCAGCAAACAGCCGTAGCGGCGGTGCAGCTCAAGGAAATCATAGGCTTGCAAGATCATATAGTTGAACTCAAGGAAGCTCAGGCTTTGTTCCCGGTCCAGCCGCGACTTGACGCTTTCAAACGACAGCATCCGGTTGATCGAGAAATGCCGCCCGATATCGCGCAGGAAATCAAGGTAGTTCAGTTGGTCCAGCCATTCGGCATTGTTCACCATCACCGCATCTGCGGGGCCATCGCCAAACACCACGTAATTGGTGAACACCGCTTTGATCCCGGCGATATTCTCATCAATCTGCGCCGGCGTCAGCAAGGGCCGCTCTTCTGCCCGAAACGATGGATCGCCGACCTTCGTCGTCCCGCCCCCCATCAGCACAATCGGCTTGTGCCCGGTCTTTTGCATCCACCGCAGCATCATGATCTGGATCAGCGATCCCACATGCAGCGATTTTGCCGTAGCGTCAAACCCGATATACCCCGGCACCACGCCCTTGACCAAAGCCTCGTCCAATGCCTGATAATCCGTGCAATCGGCCAGAAAGCCGCGGCTCATCATCACATGCATGAAGTCTGATTTCGGATGGTAGGTCATCGGTCTCTCGTGCTTTAAGGTGTGTCAAAGGCGTATAACCACCACGGGCCGCAAGGGAAAGAGCATGTTGAAAGCCAAACCGATATGGGCCTTGGGAACCATGTCCGGCACCTCGCTTGATGGTGTCGATGCCGCCCTTGTGCTGACCGACGGGGTCACCATTTCCGAATTTGGCGACACCGCCTACCGCCCCTATACGCCCGCGGAACGCCAGATCATTCGCGCGGCCTTCGGTCAATGGCCCGGCGACGAAGATGTCGAGGCCGCCGCCGAAATCGTCGAGACCGCCCATGCCGAACTGCTCTCCCGTTTTAGCGGTGCCGAGATCATCGGCTTTCACGGCCAAACCCTCGCCCATGATCCGCAAGGGCGCGGCACGCATCAAACCGGCTCGGGTGCGGTTTTGGCCGAAATCCTGCAAACCCCGGTGGTGTGGGATTTCCGCTCCACGGATGTCAAACTCGGCGGGCAGGGCGCCCCCCTTGCGCCATTCTACCACTTTGCCTGCGCCAAATTCATCGGCGCCACTGAGCCCCTTGCCATCCTCAATCTGGGAGGCGTCGGCAACCTCACTTGGGTCAATCCCGCAGCGTCCGCACCCGAGACGTCCACCGCCTGCCTCGCCTTCGACACTGGCCCCGCCAACGCCCCGGTCAATGATCTGATGCAAACCCGCCTGAACCTGCCGCATGACCAAGCAGGTGCGCTTGCTGCCAAAGGCACCCCCAATCAAACCATCCTAAACGCTTTCCTGAACCACCCGTATTTCTTCAAAATTCCGCCCAAGTCATTGGACCGCAATGATTTTCACATGCTGCTCAATGCCGTTGAAAACCTGTCCACCGAAGATGCCGCCGCCACTCTGACCGCCGCTGCCGCCCTTGCCGTTGCCCGCGGCGCCGAGCATTTCCCCGCCCCCGTCAGCCGCCTTCTGGTCACCGGCGGCGGGCGCCACAACGACACCTTGATGAAAATGCTGGCCGAAAACCTACCCTGCCGCGTCGAACCGATCGAGGCCGCCGGCCTCAACGGCGACATGCTCGAAGCCCAGGCCTTCGCGTACCTTGCCGTCCGCGTCGCCCGCGGTCTGCCGACCTCTGGCCCCACCACAACCGGGGTTTCGGCCTCGGTCGGGGGCGGCCAAATCAGCCGCCCCTAAGGTATTTCACGCAGATTTCGCCATTTGTCCCGCCAGCTTTTCCGACACGAACCCAAACACATTGCCCACAATCAAAGACGCCACAACGATCACTGCCGCCTTCAGAACCGCCGCCGCATCACCCAGCGCAACCCCGGTCAGCAAACAGAACGCGGCTGTCGAGGCATAGCCATAAACCGCCGCCGGAATGGTCGAAAGTGCCGGCAGATGTGCGCCCAGAACCAGCACCACCACCGAAACCCCTACCAGAATCGAGGTCACCAGAACCGACCCCGCAACTGTTCCAACAACGATCAGCGCAATCGCGGCGACAAGCGCACCCCACACATGGTTGATCGCCGATTTGGTCAGGCCATCGGCTTTGCCCCCGGTGTGATAGTAACTGCCCCAACCAACGAACAATGCCCAAACCTGCAGTCCCAGCGGCGTGCCCAAACACAGATAGGTGGCAACCACCGCCAGCACCCCGATCGCGATCGCCAGTGCATTAATCATGTTCATTTTTGTCCCTCCCTTTGCGCGGAAAGGCACGTTCATCGCGCCTCTTCCCGCGCCAAGAACGTAGGACGGTGGTGTTTTGGTCGATACTAAACAAAGGTCTCATATACCAAAGTCGTGGAATTTCGCCTGCAAAATAAGGGTTTTTCCAAAAACCTGTACGGCTGATTACGCCTTTACGCCCCTTAGCATCGACACCGTATAAATCGCCAGAGCCGCCCAGATCATGCCAAACGCTACCATTTGCACCTGTGAAAACGGTTCGTGAAACACAAATACCGCCAGTGCGAAAATCATCGTCGGCGCGATGTATTGCATCATCCCGATGGTCGACAGCCGCAGCAGTTTCGCGCCGTTGGCATAGATCATCAGCGGCACCGCCGTCACCAATCCACAGCACATCAGCAGCACCGTATCGCGGGAAACGCCTTGCAGAAAATGCCCCTGACCATTGATTTGCAGATAGCCGACATAGGCCAAAGCCGCAGGCGTAAGGATCAGAATTTCCAGGAAGAACCCCTGATTTGGCCCCAAAGGCAGCGACTTTTTCAGATAGGCGTAAAACCCCCAGGTCACCGTCAACCCCAGCGCCACCACCGGTAATTTTCCCGCGTTCCAGGTCAGCAATGCCACCGCACACAGGGCCAGCCCGATCGCTACCATCTGTGCGGGTTTCAACCGCTCGCCCAGCAAAACCGCCCCCAGAAACACACTGAAAAGTGGGTTGATATAATACCCTAGTGCGGTATCCAGCGCGTGCCCGGCGCCAATCGCCCAGACATACAGCCCCCAGTTTACCGTGATCAGCGCCGCCGTCATTGCCGCCATGCCAAGCATCCGGGGCGAGGCCAGCGCCGCGCGCAAATCTGCCGTCCGCCCCAGCACGATCAGCACCGCCCCGGCAATCGGCACCGACCAGATTACCCGATGCGCGATCACTTCGGCGGGCGAGATATGCGCCACCGCTTTCATAAACAGCGGCAGAAAACCCCATAAAAGATAGGCAGACAGCGCAAAGCCAAAGCCCCGCCCACTGTCTTCGTTTTTCGCGGCGGGCAGATGGGTTTGTGTCATGTCCAACCCCTAGACCGGGCCATGGCGAACTACCACGCCAATCTTGTATCGGTTACATTTGCGGCATGAATCAGGGTTTGGCCACTCCCTGCGGTGAGCTTTCCCCGCATTTGCGGGGGTCCGCCCATCGGGCCGCTTTGTTGGTTAACACACTGGTCCGCAGATGCACACAAATCGTATCTCCGACGGCAAAAGGAACCACAAGCGACGGCACTGTTGCCCTGACAATACTGCCATCCTCAACGCGCACAGAATAATTGGTCTTGGTGCCCCAATGCAAAGCCACTGATTTAATGGCGGCAACGGTGGCCCACTGATATCCGATCGCCCGCGACTCAAAGCTGGCGAGCACAGCCAATCCGATCAGCAACAGCGCAACCAAGGTGAGCGTGGTCTTGACGATGTGGGTTGGGGTCCAGTCCAAGTCCCTGATCCAGCGGCTTGGTGTCGGAGAACCTTGGCCCGTATGGCCTACCACGCCCGGCGGCCCAGATATTCCTTGGTAAAGTCGATATAACCCTCGTTGATGATCTTCAGATGCTGCTGCACCTCTTGATGCAGGCGCGGCAGTTTGTGAAACGGCACTTGGGGAAACACATGGTGTTCCACATGATAGGGCATGTTC
>JBAVTI010000331.1:0-8179 GCA_049696055.1 Paracoccaceae bacterium
GGGTCTTATATGGACTACACCATGCCCCGCGCCGACGACATGCCGATGTTTACGGTCGACCATTCCTGCAACACCCCATGCACGCACAATCCGTTGGGTGTGAAGGGCTGTGGCGAGGCGGGGGCGATCGGGTCGCCGCCAGCGGTGGTGAATGCGGTGATCGACGCGCTGTATCGCGGCGGTCATAAAGTTGAACATATCGACATGCCCCTGACGCCGTCGCGCGTTTGGGCAGCGATGAACGCTTGAAGGGGGACGGACATGCATAACTTCGAGCTTGTAAAACCAACGACGCTTGGCGACGCGGTGAAGGCGATGACGGCCGAGGGCGCGCAGGCGCTTTCGGGGGGGCAGACCTTGCTTCCGACGATGAAGCAGCGGTTGGCGGCGCCAGATGTTCTGGTTTCGCTGACCGGGATTGCCGAGTTGAAGGGCGTTTGTCTGGGTGATGGCGGGCTGTCGGTTGGGGCGGCGACGCCGCATGCTGTGGTTGCGAAGGAAGCGGCCAAGCATTACCCGGCGCTGGCCGATCTTGCGGGCGGGATCGGTGATCCGGCGGTGCGGAACCGGGGCACGATTGGTGGCAGTATCGCCAACAACGATCCCTCGGCATGCTATCCGGCGGCGGTGTTGGGATCGGGGGCGACCGTGGTCACCAACACGCGCAAAATCGCGGCGGATGACTACTTTACCGGGTTGTTCGAGACGGCGTTGAAGGAGGGTGAGATCGTTACGGAAGTGCGGTTCCCGATCCCGGAGAAGGCCGCCTATATGAAGTTCAACCAGCCCGCCTCGCGGTTCGCGTTGGTGGGGGTTTTCGTGGCCAAATATCCGGACGGGGTTCGGGTGGCGGTGACGGGGGCGTCGGAAGGCGGGGTTTTCCGCTGGACCGAGGCCGAGAAAGTGCTGTCGGGAAATTTCAGTGCGGCGGCGATTGCCGGGCTGAAAGTTCCGAGCGGCAGCATGATCGGTGACCTGCATGGCAGCCCGGAATATCGCGCCCATATGGTGCGGGTTCTGACTCAAAGGGCGGTTACGGCGGCACACTAAGGTTGGGTTTCTGATGGTTTTATGGGCGGCATAACACGCGTGTTATGCCGCCTATTCTTTTGAATTCATTGGATTTCGTGATTTTTGTTAACCCTTTGTTAGCGGGATAACACGAGGGTGGAGCAGGGTGTTCTAGCCGCGCGCACCTTGGGCGAGGTAGACCGCGCATCCGGTGAGGGCGGCATAGTCGTCTTCGATCACCGAAACGCTGAAATTCTGCATGAAGCCGGCAAAACGGCCCTTGTCGCGGAAGGCGTCAGCTAGGCCCATCGCGGCAAAATGGGCGGTGAAGGCGCGCGCGACACCGCCGCACAGATAGATGCCACCGAACGGTAGATGGATCAGGGCGAGGTTGCCGACCTCTGCCCCCAGCAGCCGCACGAACAAGCGGGCGGCATCTAGGGCCGGGCCGCCACTGGGAATTGCGGCCATGATATCGGCGGCGGCCAGTTCGGCGGGGGCACCGGATTCGGTGGTGACAAAGGCGTAGAGACGTTCCAGACCGCGGCCCGACAGCACCTCTTCGACGCCGGGAAAGCCGTGGACGGTTTCGACAAAATGCGCCAGCCGCAGATCGGATTCTGACCGGATCGGCATGTTGACATGGCCACATTCAGAGGCGGCGACAATGCGGCCCCACGGGGTTTCATGCACGGGGGCTGCGTTAAAGCCGGTGCCGACACCGATCACCAGTTTGGCGGCATCAGGGGCAGCGGCAGGGCCGGGGATCAGGGTGGCGAGGTTTTCGGGGGCGATATGGCCCAAGGCGTGGCCCTGCGCCTGAAGATCGTTCAGAATGGCCACGGTTTCGGCCTTGGTGGCGCGGGCAAGGGCGTCGCCGTCAATGGTCCAATCAAGGTTGGTCATGGTGGCAATGCCGCCCCGCACCGGGCCTGCGGCAGCGACACAAGCGCCATCGCAATCATTCACCCCGGCCTCGTCGAGATAGCGGCGCAGGATGGTTTCCAAACCCGGAAACTCGGCGTTTTTGAAACGGCGGATGCTGTCCACTCGCAACACTGTGCCATCGGCCAAGGCCACGCGGGTATTGGTGCCGCCAATGTCGGCAACCAATGAGAGGGGGGCGTTTGGCATATCAGGCTCTCCGATCCGGCGGCTTCAGGTGTTGCGGGCAAGCGCGCGGCTGAGGGCGTGATAGGACGCTTTGGGGGTGCGCTGCAAGCTTTGGAAATCGACGTGAACCATGCCAAAGCGTTTCTCGTAGCCCAGCGACCATTCGTAATTGTCCAAGAGCGACCACAGATAGTAGCCCTGCACCGGAACCCCCGCCGCGATGGCGCGTTTCACCGCGTTCAGGTGGGCTGCGACATAGTCGATGCGGCCCTGATCGGGGATATGGCCGTTTTCGATGACGTCAGGGTTGGCCATGCCGTTTTCGGTAACGATCAGCGGCAGGCCCTTGGTATAATCGGCATGGGTGCGTTTGAGGAAGAATTCGAGGCCTTCGGGATAAATCTCCCAGCCCATCTGGGTTTTGGGCAGCGGGCCGGGCACCTCTTGATGGCTGGGCCACGGGCCGGGGGCGGGGCCGATCAGTTTGCGGGTATAATAGTTCAGGCCGACCCAATCGACCGGGGTGGCGATCGTCTCCATATCATCCTGCCAGTTGGCGGGCATATGCGGACCGAGGCCTTCGAGCACGTCGGCAGGGTAGGTTTTGTGGAACATCCCCGACAGGAACCATTTGTTATAGTAGCCGTCGTAAAGGGCGGCGGCTTTAGCGGATTCTGGGGTGCTATCGGCGGGGGCTGCGTATTCGAAATTGCACACGGCGCCGAGGTTTTTCATGCCCAAGGACCGCATGACTTGGATCGCGCGGCCATGCGCCAGCAAGACGTGGTGCATGGCGCGGGCGGTGGCGCGAATATCGCGTAGGCCGGGGGCGTGGTGGCCTTGGAAATGCGACAGCCAGGCCACGCACCACGGCTCGTTTATCGGGGCGGCGGACCAGAGACGATCACCGATGCGCGCCATGATGATCTGGGTGTAATCGGCGAACCAATTGGCGATGTCGCGGTTGCGCCAGCCGCCAAGATCGGCAAGTGGCGACGGCAGTTCCCAGTGATAAAGCGTGGCGGCGGGTTTCAGGCCGCGTTCCAGCAGGCCATCAACCAGACGGTCGTAGAAATCAAGGCCCTGCGGGTTTGGGGTGCCGCGACCGGTGGGCAGGACGCGCGCCCAAGAGGTGGAAAAGCGGTATACATCCAGATTGGCGGATTTGATCAGATCGAGGTCGGCGGGCCAGCGGTGGTAGTGATCGCAGGCAAGGTGGCCGTTTTCGGCGCGGGTGACATTGCCGGGAGTGGCGGCGAAATCATCCCAATGGGTGCGGCCTGCACCGCCGAAGCCATGCCCCTCGATCTGGTAGCTGGAGGTGGCAGTGCCAAACAGAAAGCCTTCGGGAAATTCGGCGCGGGAGGGCAGCATGGATACCTCAGGGGCGGTGGGGCGCGGGGCCGGTGGATTGGCCGATGATCAGATCGGCCTCTAGCAGGCGGTGTTGCGGCGCGGATTGCGGGTTGTTGATGATGTCGAGCAGCATTTGCGCGGCCAGACGGCCTGCTTCGCGCACCGACGAGCGGGTGGCGGTGTAGATCGGCAGATCGTCGCCGTTGCGCAGATACGAAAGCTCGTCGTCATGGATGATGACGGAAATATCGCGGCCCAGTTTCAGGCCGCGTTCCTCGATGGCGCGGCGGGCCCCCATGGCGGAAATCATCGACGATACCAACAGGGCGGTGGGCGGATCTTCAAGGCCAAGCATGGTTTTGGCCGCACGGTAGCCCGAAGATTCCGTCATCTCATCCGACGCCATGATGGTGGGATCGGGGGAAATGCCGTGGGCAAGCAGCGCGTCGGTATAGCCGGTGCGGCGGCGGATGGCGAAATCCATGAATTCAAGGCCGTTCAGCAGGGCAATGCGGCGGTGGCCAAGATCAAGCAGGAATTCGGTGGCGCGCAGAAAGGCGCGGCGGTTGTTCACATCAACCCAGGAATAGGGCAGATCGGTGCCGGTGGCGCGACCGTGAACCACGAAGGGAAAGCCGATTTCCTGCAGCAGGGCCAGGCGCGGATCGTTCATCCGGGGGGCGTGCAGAATGATGCCATCAACGGTGCCACGCGATTTGAGGTCGCGGTAGACGCGGTCTTCGTCCTGATCGGGAACCACCGACAGCACCATGTCATAGCCCGCGCGCGAATAGGTTTCGCCCGCCCCGGCGATGAAGTCGGCAAACACCGGGTTCACCATCTCGTGGCGGGCGGCGATGGGGATGACGTGACCGACCGCCATGGCGCGACCGGTGGCAAGACGGATGGCGCGGGTGTTGGGGGCATAGTTGTAACGCCGGGCGGCGGCGGCCACACGCTCGCGGGTTTCCTCATTGACCTCGGGGTAGCCGTTCAGCGCGCGGCTGACGGTTGTGGGCGAAAGATCAAGTTTGCGGGCGAGTTCCTTGAGGTTCATTTTTCCCGGCCAAAGCGTTTCGAATTCGGCGTGACCTTAGCCGTGGGGCAGGGGTGGGCGCAAGCCATTCCTGCGACCAATCCGCACGGGTAAGCCAATGCTGCACTTGCAAAATAAGGGTTTAGCGCAGTGCGGCGTACAGTCTTGGGTTGACTTGAAAGCTGGGGCTGGCATATCAGAACTATCCAAAGCGGTTTGGAATTGATTCTGAACGGCTGGGGGGAATCGTGGCGCCGAATGGTGCGCGTTATCGGGAGGTTAAAATGAAATCCAAACTTTTCGCAGGTGCTGCCGCACTTGCACTATTTGCGGGTGCTGCCATTGCGCAGGACCTGAAGTACGCTCCGGGCGAGGATGCGAAGTTCAACTGGGCCAGCTTTGAGGCGTTGAAGGCAACCGATCTGAAGGGCCAGACCCTGAAAATTGACGGCCCTTGGGGCGGCGTTGACAAGGAACTGTTTGAAAGCGTGATCGCGTATTTCGAGGCCGCGACCGGTGCCGATGTGGCCTATACCGGCGGTGACGGGTTCGAGCAGCGGATCATGATCGACGTTGAAGCAGGCTCGCCGCCCAATATCGCCGTGGTGCCGCAGCCGGGTCTGGCTGCTGATCTGGCAAAACGTGGCAAGCTGACGCCGTTGCCTGCAGAAACCGCGGCCTGGATCACCGAAAACTATGCGGCGGGCCAATCTTGGGTTGATCTTGCGACCTATCCGGGGGCGGACGGCGCCAAGGCGCTGTATGGCCTGTTCTACAAGGTAGATGTGAAATCACTGGTCTGGTATTCGCCCGATAACTTTGCCGATGCGGGCTATGAAGTGCCGACCTCGATGGAGGATCTGAAGGCGCTGACCGAAAAGATCGTGGCAGACGGTGGCACGCCTTGGTGCATTGGTCTGGGGTCAGGCCCGGCAACCGGCTGGCCCGCGACCGACTGGGTCGAGGACATGATGCTGCGCAACAACACGCCCGCCGATTATGACGCCTGGGTATCCAACGAGCTGAAATTCGACGACCCCAAAGTGGTTGCCGCGATTGAGGATTTCGGCTGGTTCGCACGCACCGACGCCAATGTTCAGGGCGGCGCTGCGGCTGTTGGGGCCACCGATTTCCGCGATAGCCCGAAGGGTTTGTTCTCGTCGCCCCCCGGTTGCTATATGCACCGTCAGGCGTCGTTCATCCCGTCGTTCTTCCCCGAAGGTACGGTTGTCGGCGAGGACGCGGATTTCTTCTACTTCCCGGCCTATGCGGGCAAGGATCTGGGCAAGCCGGTTCTGGGCGCGGGCACGCTGTTTGTGGTGACGCAAGACAGCCCGGTGGCACAGGCCTTTATGCAGTTCCTGCAAACCCCGATCGCCCACGAGATCTGGATGGCGCAAAAGGGCTTTCTGACCCCGCATAAGGGTGTGAACCCCGAGGCTTACGGCGATGCTACCCTGAAAAAAATGGGCGACATTCTGTTGCAGGCCGACACTTTCCGGTTCGACGGCTCTGACCTGATGCCGGGTGCCGTGGGTGCGGGTGTGTTCTGGACCGGGATGGTGGATTACGCCGGGGGCAAGGATGCCGCTGCCGTGGCTGCAGACATCCAAAAGACCTGGGACACCTTGAAATAACCAGTGCTCTGAGAACGAGTATGGCCTGTCCGCGCAAGTGGGCAGGTTGCTTTGCCCCAGTGCAGTGAAGGCGGGGCAGAGTTGACGGGACAGACCTTGGGGAGGGGATAACCGGTGCAGCAATTGTTTATGGCTTCGGCCACCATCGTGATCGGTGTGTTTGGGTGCGTCGGGTACTTCTTCGCCTCGAACCTTATCCTGGACACGGTTTATCCTGCCAAGGGCCCTGATGCCGGGCGCAATATCATTCGGGCGGGGGCGATACGGCCATGGCTGTTTCTGGCACCGGCGGTGATCTTGCTGGCGGTCTATCTGGTGTATCCGGTGTTCGTGTCGATCTGGCTGTCGCTGCGCGATAGCACCGGCGATAATTTTGTGGGCTTGAGCAATTATACCTGGTTGATCGCCGACGAAAAATTCCGCGAGTCGATGGTTAACAACTTTTTGTGGTTGATGTTCGTGCCCGCGGCCTCGACGTTTTTCGGGTTGATCGCGGCGGCGCTTACCGACCGGATCAAATGGGGTAACTTTGCCAAATCATTGATTTTCATGCCGATGGCGATTTCGTTTATTGGCGCGTCGGTGATCTGGAAGTTCATCTATGATTACCGCGGCGAAGGCCAAAAAGAGATCGGGCTGTTAAACTCGTTTGTCGAGTTTGTTGGCGGCTCGGCGCAGACATGGCTGACGATGCCGTTCTGGAATAACTTTTTCCTGATGGCGGTTCTGGTCTGGATTCAGACCGGTTTCGCCATGGTGATCTTGTCAGCGGCGCTGCGCGGGATTTCGGAAGAAACCATCGAAGCGGCGATTTTGGATGGTGCGACGCCGTTCCAGATTTTCATGAAAATCAAGGTGCCGCAGATCTGGGGCACCATTGCGGTGGTCTGGACCACGATCACCATTACCGTGCTGAAAGTGTTCGATATCGTTTACGCGATGACCAACGGCCAGTGGGGCAGTCAGGTTTTGGGCAGCCTGATGTATGACTGGATGTTCAAGGCCAACGACACCGGACGCGGGTCTGCGGTGGCGCTGGTGATCATGCTGATGGTGACGCCGATCATGGTTTGGAACATTCGCAACGCACGGCGGGAGATGCGCTGATGGACAATATTGCTGGCACCAAATCGAGCCTCGTGTGGGCGGTTAATCTTGCCGTGGTGTTCTTGGTTCTGATGTGGACCATTCCGACGCTGGGGCTGTTGGTTTCCAGCTTTCGTGACAAGGATCAGATTGCGACCTCGGGCTGGTGGCAGGCGCTGTTTCCATCAGAGCAGAACCTTGTGCATCGCACCGGGGCGGTGGATGGCCAAACTCAGGACGGCGCGCTTTGGGTGATCGACGGGTCGGTGTTTGACGGCGGGTCGGGGGCGGTGCAGGCGTTCGGGATCTCGTCGAAAGAACCGGGGGCTTTTGCGCCGGGGGCGGTGGCGGATCTGGGCAATGGGGTTTCGGCGACAGTGGCGGTGGATGGCAGCTATCGGCTGTCGTCGGCGACCAAAATGGAGGGGCGCAGCCCGCGGATGTTTGTCACCGCCGTGTCGCCGCCGTCATTTACGCTGGCGAACTATGACCGGGTGTTGTTTTCCGAAGGCATTGGCCGGGCGTTTGTGAACACCGCGACCGTGACGATTCCGGCGACGATCATCCCGATTTTGATCGCGGCCTTTGCGGCCTATGCGCTGGCGTGGATGGAGTTTCCGGGGCGGTCTTTGATGGTGGCCTGCGTGGTGGGCCTATTGGTGGTGCCGTTGCAACTGGCGCTGATGCCGCTGCTGCGGCTGCACAACGAGTTGGGAATTGGGAAGGAATACATCGGCATATGGTTTGCGCACACCGGGTTTGGCCTGCCGTTGGCGATCTATCTGTTGCGCAATTACATGATCGGGTTGCCGCGTGAGATTATTGAATCAGCGCGGGTCGTTGGGGCGACGGATTTTCAGATTTTCCTGAAGATCATCCTGCCGCTGTCGTTTCCGGCGCTGGCGAGTTTTGCGATTTTTCAGTTTTTGTGGACCTGGAA
>JBAVTI010000332.1:0-5974 GCA_049696055.1 Paracoccaceae bacterium
CACCACCATCTCGCCGGGCTCGATCTCGCGCACGAACTCTGCGCCGATGATATCCAACCCACAGGTTTCCGACGACAGCGCCCAGCCATCGCCAACCTTGCCCAGCACCAAAGGCCGCACGCCCAACTGATCGCGCACCCCAATCAGCTTGGTCCGCGTCATCGCCACGATGGAAAACGCCCCCTCAACCCGGCGCAACGCGTCCTTGATCCGCTCGGATATGTTCTTCTGGATCGAGCGGGCCATCAGATGGATGATGCATTCCGAATCCGACGACGATTGGAAAATCGAGCCGCGTTCAATCAATTCCCGCCGCAACGCCGCCGCATTTGTCAGGTTGCCGTTGTGGGCAATCGCTGCACCGCCCATCGAAAACTCGCCAAAGAACGGCTGCACGTCGCGGATCGCGGTGGCCCCTTTCGACCCGGCGGTCGAATAGCGCACATGACCAATCGCCAGTGGCCCCGGCAGGGTCTGCATCACGTCGGCATTGGTGAAATTGTCGCGCACATAGCCAAAGCGCCGCGCCGAATTGAAACCCTGTTCCGGGTCATGGCTGACGATCCCGCCCGCCTCTTGACCGCGATGTTGCAAGGCGTGCAGGCCAAGCGCCACGAAATTGGCCGCATCGGTCACACCGATCACGCCAAAAACGCCACACTCCTCCTTCAGTTTGTCATCGTCGAAGGGATGGCTTTGGAATGGCCGCATGGGCATTGCTCCGAATCCGAAGGGCAGGGCGTGGCTCTCCATTAAGCCTTGCAGCCACGGGTGTCACGCCCTGATCCGCATCAAATCACGATCAGTTGCTTGGGGCAGGTGTTGCCGGTGCTTCTGTCGCAGCCCCGGCAGGTGCCGAGCAATTGCTCACCAAGTGTTCGTATTTCTCGACAATCCAACCCGGCGCATCGGCGGGAATGTTTTCGTCGATACTGGCCTGGAACGAGGCGAACACCTTGGCCGACCGCGAATTGTCCACCATAGGCAGGGTTTCGGCCGCAATTGCCCGGTCATAGACAATAAACGCCACGGCGACCAACAAGATGCCCCGCACCACGCCAAACAAAAAGCCCAACCCCTGATCAATGCCGCCAAGCGCCGACCGCTGCACCACCGACGAAAACAGCGGCGTAAACAACGCTGCAATCACCAAACCGACGGCAAACACCGCCGCAAACGCCGCAATGGTGGAAAGCTCGCAACTGTCGCCCAGCATTTTGCCAACAACGGGCAATTCCTTGACCAAAGGCTGTGCTTGCCCGGCAAACAGATAGGCCAAAAACGCCGCCCCGATCCAGCCCGCAATCGCCATGCTCTCGCGCACGATCCCGCGCGAATAGGCCAGAATGGCCGAAAGCACGATGACCACCGCCACCACGCCGTCGATAATAGTAAAGCCTTCCATTCACGCTCTCCTCAGACCTTCCGGCCGTATCTTTTGCAGAACCTATCCGGCCCCGAACATTTCGCCGACAAACGCCGTCAAATCCGGCATCTGTCGCACCCGCATATCCGTTTCCTGCCCAAGCTTGGACCGGGACGGCGCAATGGCCTGTGAGAAACCAAGTTTCGAGGCTTCTTTCAACCTGTTTTCCGTCTGTCCCACCGGGCGCAGCGCGCCAGACAGGCTAATCTCGCCAAATAGCACCATATCTGGCGGAATTGCCACATCCTCGCGCGCCGAAAGCAAAGCCCCCGCCACCGCCAGATCGGCGGCAGGTTCCGATACCCGCATGCCGCCCGCGACGTTCAGGAACACATCGAGGCCCGCAAACGGAATGCCGCAACGCGCCTCCAGCACCGCCAAAATCGTCGATAACCGCCCGGCGTCCAGGCCCACCACGGTGCGCCTTGGGGTGCCAAGGTTCGACGGCGCCACCAGCGCCTGAATCTCCGTCAGCACAGGCCGGGTGCCCTCGATGCCCGCAAACACCGCCGATCCCGGTGCAGGTTTGTCGCGGTCCGACAAGAACAGCGCCGAGGGGTTGGTCACCTGCGCCAACCCGGCCCCGGTCATCTCGAACACACCGATCTCATCCGCCGGGCCAAAACGGTTCTTCACCGCCCGCAGAATGCGAAACTGATGGCCCCGCTCGCCCTCGAAATACAGCACCGTATCGACCATGTGTTCCACAACCCGTGGCCCGGCAATCTGGCCATCCTTGGTCACATGACCTACCAGAATGATCGCCACCCCCCGCCGCTTGGCAAAGGTCACCAACTCATGCGCCGCCGCGCGCACCTGAGAAACCGACCCCGGCGCCGAATCCACCGTATCCAGCCACATGGTCTGAATCGAATCGATGATCGCCAAACCCGGCCGCTCTGCATCCAGCGTGGTCAGAATATCGCGCAGATTGGTTTCTGCCCCCAGTGCCACCGGCGCATCGGTCAGACCCAACCGCTGCGCGCGCATCCGCACCTGCGCAGGTGCCTCCTCGCCCGAGATATACATGCACTTTACCCCGCGCCGTGCAAAGCTTGCCGCCGCCTGCAACAGCAACGTCGATTTGCCGATCCCCGGATCGCCCCCCACCAGAATGGCCGAGGCTTGCACCAAGCCGCCGCCCAGCACCCGGTCCAACTCGTCCATCCCGGAACTGGCGCGCGGTGGTGGCGCTTCTTCGGTCGCCAGATCGGTCAGGGTGATCGCGCGCCCCTTCAGCCCCAGCGCCTTCGGCCCCGCCGACAACGGCGCTTCCTCGATGATGGTATTCCACGCGCCGCACGCCTCGCAGCGCCCCACCCATTTCTTATGGGCCGCGCCGCAGGATGAACAGGTGAACGAAAGGGGTGCTTTTGCCATGCGCCTTGATGCCCTGCCTGCCCCCGCGATGCAACCCGCTCAGCGTTTGCGCATGCCCAGAACCGAAATCGCCAGACTGGCCAGAATGCACCCCGTAAACAGATACAGCCCCCAAGCGGTTTCCACCCGGCCGACGCCAACCCCTTTTGCCACCACGATATAAAGCGCAATCAAGAACACATCCGCCATCGCCAGCTTGCCCATGATATGCAGCGCCGGCAGCACGCGCGGCGACAACAACTTAAAATGCAACAAAGCCAGACCGATGGTTTTCAAATAGGGCGCAAACAACGCAAACGCCGTCACCAGCAGCGCCAGAAACACATCCGTCTCCCACAGCGCCTGCAACCCCGAAATTACCGAAATCTCTGACAGGCTGAACAGCGGCAACAACCCCGCCCGCAACAATGGCGCAAACCACGCGATCGGGAACAGGATCAGCAAGGCAAGATTGGCATAGCGCAGCAGGGTATTTCGCATGTCTTTATCCGTCACTCGGGCATCAAACCATTGGGGCTGCGTCTGGTAAAGGCAAACACCGCGACGCCGTCACCGCACCGATTCAATTGGCCCGGTCGCGCGGCCATGGATGAACTGTTGCACATAAGGGTCTGGCGTTGCGTCCATTTCCGCAACTGGCCCTGTCCATTGGATAACCCCGTCATGCAGCATCGCCACCCGGTCGGCAATCGCGCGCACGCTTGACATATCGTGGGTGATGGTCATCGCCGTAGCCCCCATTTCTACCACGATCTCGCGGATCAACTCGTTGATGACACCCGCCATGATCGGGTCCAAACCGGTGGTGGGTTCGTCAAAAAAGATGATCTCCGGCTCGGCCGCAATCGCCCGCGCCAGACCCACACGCTTTTGCATGCCGCCCGACAATTCCGCCGGAAACAGATCCGCCACTTCGGGGCGCAAGCCCACCCGGCGCAGCTTTTCAATCGCCATCTCGCGGGCTTCGGCCTTGGGGTGCTTGGCCGGGCCGCGCATCAGCCGGAACGCCACGTTTTCCCAAACCTTCAGCGAATCAAACAGCGCACCGCCCTGAAACAACATGCCAAACCGCGCCAGAAACGCGTCGCGCTCGGCCCGTTCCGCATCTTCGCCATTCAGCAATATCTGCCCGGCATCGGGATGCACCAACCCCAACACGCACTTCAGCAGCACCGATTTGCCGGTGCCGGAGCCTCCGATGATCACCACGCTGGACCCGGATTCGATGGTCAGGTTAACGCCCCGCAAAACGCGGTTGGGGCCAAAGCTTTTCTTTACATCCCGAAGCTCGATCATGAGGTGAAAAACACCTCCGTCAGCAGATAGTTGGCCGCCAATATCAACACCGACGCCCCCACTACCGCGGATTTTGTGGCCTTGCCCACGCCCTGCGCGCCCCGACCCGAATTCATCCCGTGATAGCAGCCCAAAACCGCAACAATAAAGCCAAACGCGGCCCCCTTCACCAGTCCAGAACCCACATCCCAAGCTTCCAGAAAATCGACAGTATTCTTGAGGTACGTGGCCGAGTTGAACCCCAACCGGTTCACCCCCACCAACCAGCCGCCGGCAATGCCGATCGAATCGCCCACCGCCACCAACACGGGCACCGCCAGAGTTGCCGCCAATACGCGCGGAACGGCCAGATATTTCAACGGGTTGGTTGAAAGCGTTACCAACGCGTCAATTTGCTCGGTTACCTTCATGGTGCCGATTTCGGCGGCGATGGATGAGGCCACCCGTGCCGCCACCATCAAGCCGCCCAACACCGGGCCAAGCTCGCGCGCCATGCCAATGGCAACAATTGACGGCACCACGGCCTCGGCACTGAATCGTGCGCCACCCGAATAAATCTGCAACGCCAAGGCCCCGCCGGTGAACATCGCGGTCAGACCCACAACCGGCAGGCTGAACCAGCCGATCTGCATCAAGGCATGGCCAAACTCGCGCGGATAGAACGGCGGGCGGACCATATGACCGACGATCTGACCTGCGAAAATTGCAATGCGCCCCAGATTGGCCAAAGCCGCCAGCGTGCCACGCCCAAGGGTTGCGACAGGGGCCAGAATGCTCACGCTTTGCCGCCCGTATAGCGGCGGATGTAGCGCGCACCCAAACCGGTCAGAATTTCATAGCCGATGGTGCCCGCCGCATCGGCCAGATCATCGACCGTTTGCATCGGCCCGATGATATCAAGACCGCGCGGCACTTGCCCAAGATGGGTAACATCAACCGTAATCAGATCCATCGACACCCGTCCGACCAGCGGGCAGGGCACGTCGCCATCCCAAAGCACCGCGTTGTTGCTTAGGGTGCGCGGCAAGCCATCGGCATATCCGCCCGAAACTGTGGCAATGGTAGTCGGCGCTTCGGCGGTCCACCCGGACGCGTAGCCCACGATTTCCCCGGCCGCCAGATCACGCACCTGAATGACCGGCAATGCCAAGGCCACAACCGGTTGCGCCGCCTCGAACGGACGGCCGCCGTAAAGCCCGATGCCGGGGCGGGTCAGTTCGAAATGGTAGTCGGGCCCCAGCAAAATCCCGCCCGTTGCCGCAAACGAACGCGGCACGCCAATGCCATCGGTCATCGCGTGAAATTCTGCCAATTGCGCCGCGTTCATCGGGTGATCCGGCTCGTCGGCGCAGGCCAGATGGCTCATCACCAGTTCGGGGTTCGCCCCCAGAACAAAAGCCGCCACTGCCTCCCATTCGCCCGCCTCAAGCCCTAGCCGGTTCATGCCGGTATCAAGCTGCACGCCGAACGGATGGCCCGGCAGCGATTCCAGATGCCGGGTGATCTGGTCAATGGAATTGAGCATCGGTGTCAGATCAAGATCGTGGATCATGTCGGTGTCACCCGCCATATGCCCCGCCATTACATTGATCTGCGGCCCCGGCCCAAGCGCCTGACGCACCACGGCACCCTCTTCGGCCACGGCCACAAAGAACCGCCGCGCCCCAGCTTGCGCCAGTGCGCGCACCACCCGCGTGGCGCCAAGGCCATAGGCATCCGCTTTGACCACGGCGCCCGTTTGGGTGCCATGATCGCTCATTCTGTCCAGCGCACGCCAATTGGCGGCAATGGCATCAAGGTCAATCGTCAAATATGCAGTAGCCATGGCGGTGTTTTGACAGGAGCGCGGCAGAGGTCAAGGGGAAACACGCA
>JBAVTI010000333.1:0-13531 GCA_049696055.1 Paracoccaceae bacterium
ATCACGATGGCACAGGGGCTTGCCGCCACCAGCACCGTCGCCGCCCGGTACAGCGCCAGATCAAACCCCCAGCCCAGCGCCATGAACGCCGCAAATGCCGCAATCGAGCCCAGTAGCACAACCACCGTATAGCGTTGGCCAAACCATGCCGAAAACCGCTCGGACGGGGCTTTGGCCGCCTGCGCCTGCGTCACCAGTGCCACCATCCGCGCCACCGTGCTTTCCGACGAGCGGCGCTGCACCGTCACCTCCAGCACGCCGGTCAGGTTCACCGTCGCCTCAAACACCTTTGCCCCGATTGCCTTGTGTACCGGCATCGATTCGCCGGTGATCGTGGCCTCGTCAATCTGGCCCTCGCCCGCCGCGATGATCCCATCCACCGGCATCCGCGCGCCGGGCCGCACCACTACCACATCGCCCGGCAGCAGCGCCTCAACCGGCACCTCGATCACCCCATCCGCGCCCTTGCGCAGTGCTGTGTCGGGCCGCAACGCCATCAGCGCCTCAACCGCACGCCGCGCCTTGCCCATCGCCTGCTTTTCCAGCGTGCCCGACAGGCTGAACAGCGTCAAAAGCACCGCGCCCTCCAGCGCCGCCCCCACTGCCAGCGCCGCAAGCGCCGCCACCACCATCAACAGGTCAATGTCCAGCACCCGCTCGTGCCACAACTCGCCCAGCGCCCGAATGCCTGCAGGCACCCCGCCCGCCAGATACACCAGCCCCAGCCCCACCGCCGCCACCCCGATCGGCCCGGTGGCAAACGGCCCCAGCACATACTTTCCCAGCGTAATCGGCCCAAAGTCAAAAGACCCAAAGCCATGCGGCCCGGTGATGACCGGCGCCATAACGCCCGGAATGCCCCATATGGCCACCACCGCCAGCGCCATCCCGATCAAGGTAAGGGCGGTCAAAACCACGCCAGTGCGATCTTCGACTCCACCGGAAGCGTTTGCAGAAGAATGATCGTGCATGGGCCCTCATGTAAAAATCCGGGTAAACCGTGGCACCAGCTTACCTGCTGAGGCCACCTGACACCAAGCTTAACATCGCAGGCCGTCCCCCCTGCGGCCTTACAGCACAGTAACATCCTGTCGCGAACGGAAATCCCACGCAAAGGGCTTGCGCCGCCAAACCTGATCGTATAGCAAACCGCACGTCTACGGCGGGTGGGCAGGCAGGCTATGCACCGGATTGCAAATCCGAGTAGACCGGTTCGATTCCGGTACCCGCCTCCAGATTTCCCAACATTTCCGCACCCTTGACCAGACACCCCACCCTTGGGACGCGCCATCCGGCCCGTCGCCCGCTGCAATCGCGCGGATATCTGCCGACCGCAAACCTCCCCCGTTGCCACATGCGGCCCCGCCCCCTTAGGCTTATTCAGGGGCCACGCAATCAAGCCTCGCTTAAGTGGTGGCTGATCATGTTGACACGTCGCGCCTTTCACCAAAGACTGTTGATGCTGGCCGCAGCCAGCGCGCTGCCCCGCCCGGCGCTGGCCACCCCAACGGCCCTCCCCGACACCCTGCTCAACCGCCTGACCTTCGGCGCCACCCCCGAGTTGCGCGCCGAACTGGCGGCCCTTGGCCCTGCCGCCTGGCTTGATGCGCAACTGGCGATGCCCGCCACCCACCCCGATCTGGATGCCCGCCTCAACGCCGCCCGCCTGCGGATCACCTATGAGGCAGGCCAAGAAAACCGCGAAGACGGCACCCCCATGCAGTGGAATGCCACTGATGAGTTGCGCCCGCTTTCCCTGCTCAATGCCGATCCCGCAACCCTCGTCCACCTGCTCGATTTCAGCATCGGCATGGACTACAGCGAACGCGAACGCCCCGCCCATGAGGTGATTGCCGCCTCGCTGATCCGCGCCGTCCACGCCCCCGCCCAACTGCGCGAGGTGATGACGCAATTCTGGCACGACCATTTCAACGTCAACGCCCTGAAATTCGAAGGCACCGCGGTGTTCTTCCCCAGCTATGACGCCATGCTGCGCGACCATGCCTTGGGCAATTTCCGCCAAATGCTGGGGGCAGTCGCCCGCGCCCCCGCCATGCTTTATTACCTCAACAACGAAGACAGCCGCGCCAGCCCCGCCAATGAGAACTTCGCACGCGAACTTCTGGAACTTCATACCCTTGGTGCCATACACTACGTCAACGACACCGCCCCCAATTGGCACGACGTGCCCGGTGCTGCCGATGGCTTGGCCACAGGCTACATCGACCAGGACGTATTCGAGGTGGCCCGCGCCTTTACCGGCTGGACCGTGGGCGATGGCCGCTACATCACCGACGGGCTTGATGCCCCCAAAACCGGCCAATTCTTTTACGCCGAGAACTGGCACGACCCCTACCAAAAACGCATCCTCGCGGTTGAATTCCCCCCCAACCGCGCGCCGATGGCAGATGGCGATCAGGTGCTTGATATCCTGTCCACCCACCCCGGCACCGCCCGCTTTGTTTGCACCAAACTGATCCGCCGCCTGCTGACCGATACCCCCGATCCCGCCATGGTCGACCGTATCGCCGCCACCTTCCTTGCCACCAGCGCCGCCCCCGATCAAATTGCCCAAGTCATCCGCGCCATCGTCAATGAACTGGCCTTTGCCCAAACCCCGCCGCAAAAACTGCGTCGGCCGTTTGAATTCATGGCAGCCCTGTTTCGCGCCACCGGTGCCGCGGTCCATGCGCCTGAAAAGGCGTTTGACTATCATCTGGCCTCGGCGGGCTGGCATCAACACAGCTACGGCCCCCCCACCGGCCACCCCGATGTGATGGCAAGATGGACGTCGGCCAGCAGCCTGAACCGCAGCGTTGATACCGCCCTGATGGCGCATGACGACTGGTTTGGCTGCACCAATACCGCCCTTGGCACCCTGATGCCGCCGGGCGCGCAAAGCTATAATACCCTGACCGCTTTCTGGCGCGACCGGATGTTTGGCAGCGCCAACAGCGATCCGCTGCCCGACCTGATCCAGATCTACGATATCTCGAACCTGGATGAACCCTTCCCGCTGTCAGACGAAGACCGCCAAGGCTTTGCGATCTCGGCGGTTGCCCTCTATGCCCTGACCCCGCAGTTCATGCTGCGGTAACCAAAGCCCCGCCGCCTCCAAAGCCCCGCCGTCCCCAAACCCTGCCGCCCCGTCACGATTTCACACCGCCCATTTGCGATTTACTCCGAAAGACATGCCCATGGCCGATCCCAAACTCGTCGTGATCTTCTTGCGTGGTGGTGCCGATGGTCTGGCGCTGGTCAGCCCCACTTCGGACCCCGATTTTCTGGCCGCCCGCCCGGATGATCTGCGCGTGCTGCGCCAAGGTGACAGCGCGGGCCACGCCATCGCGCAATCCTTTGCCGATATCGACTTTCGCTTTCACCCGCAGGCGGGCGATCTGGCCGAGCTTTACCGCGCGGGCGATCTGTCGCTGATCCACGCCTCTGGCCTGACCGAAGCGACCCGCAGCCATTTTGACGCCGAGGCCCGCATCGAACGTGCCGCCGTGTCGGGCGAGGCCGGGGGCTGGCTTGGCCGCTGGCTCAAGGCCTATCCACCCGGCGGCGATCTTCCGGCTTTGGCGGTAGGCTCCGCCCTGCCCGGCGTGCTCGAAGGCCACGAGGCCGCCGTTGCCGCCGAACTTGGCAATCTGATTCTGGCACCGGGGCATTGGCTGGCCCCGGCGCTGCGCAACCGCATTTCGCAGGGCTTTGGCAATCATGGCCCACTCGACACCTCGATGCGGCAACTGCTTGATCTGTCAAACATTATCGCCAGCCGGATCTGGTCTGACGCCGATCAAACCGTTACCGCCTATGCCCCCAGCCACCCCTACCCCGACGGCAATCCGCTGTCGCAACCGCTGATGACGGTGGCGCAAACCTTCAAGCTTGGTCTTGGCACCCGTGTCGCCACCGTCGATGTGCCGGGCTGGGATACCCATGTGCGCCAAGCGGGCGAGTTTGGCCAAAACGTCGGGGCGCTGTCGTCGGCGCTGATGGCGTTCTGGCGCGATCTTGGCCCGATCCAGCAAGACACTTCCGTCGTGGTGATGTCCGAGTTTGGCCGCCGCCTGCGCTCGAATGCCTCGGGTGGCACCGACCATGGCCGGGGCAATGTGATGATGGTGCTGGGGCCACAGGCGCGCGGTGGCCGGATGCTTGGCCGCTGGCCCGGCCTCTCGAACGAGGCGCTCGAAGAGGGTGCCGATCTGGCCGTCACCACCGATTACCGCGCCGTTCTGGCCGAGCTTTTGACCGGGCACATGGCCTCGGCCGATCTCTCCGCCGTCTTCCCCGGGTACACCCCCACGCCCTTGGGTTTGTGGGGCTGACACCTGCAAAAAAGGGCGGCCACCGGCCACCCTCTCTCGCATCATCTGGCCTTTGGGCGCTTAACGGCACTCGGGATGTTCAGCAGCGTCGCCCGCATCATCGCAGCCCGACCCGCCCGGAACCCGCGGCTTGCGGCGCTTCTCAAAGGCGGCTTGGTCAAGGATGGTGTTGAAACCATCCGCTTGCGGGGCGGCAAAGGCCACCGGGGTCATCAAGGTCAGGCCAAGGGCAGCGCCGCTCATAGCAAGGATAAGTTTGGTCATTTTGGTCTCTCCTGTTCGCGTTGGGTTTGATCGTTTCCGTATCCCAACAGTGCCCCGAAATGGCACCGAACCCCATTGGCCAAGGTCTGGCCAAAAGCTGTCCAAAAGTCCGATATATCAGGCCCGCGTTCAGACTATTGTCAGGTTGATGTGCCGCCAATGGTCTTGCCCACGCTTGGGCCCGCGCATAAACGCCCCTCACGCGCCGTGCCCGCCCCCACCGGGGCAACAAGGATCAAGGCGTTAATATTTCCCTAACAAAAAATGCACTATCCAACATAATCAACGTATTACCAGCCATAACACGCGTGTTATGCCCCCCTATTCAGGTCCAGTCCAACACAACCTTCCCACTCATTCCCGACCGCATCGCTTCGAATCCGGCCTCGAAATCATCCACCTTGAATCGGTGGGTGATGACTTTTCTCACATCCAACCCATTCTCCAGCATCGCGATCATCTTGTACCAGGTCTCAAAGATCTCGCGCCCGTAAACCCCCTTGATGGTGATCGCCTTGAACACGATCCGGCTCCAGTCGACCGGTGATTTTCCCGGCGGAATCCCCAGCATCGCGATTCTGCCGCCCATCACCATCGCCTCGACCATCTGATCCATCGCCGCCTGATTACCCGACATCTCCATGCCCACATCAAAGCCCTGCACGATCTTCAGCCCCGCCATCACGTCCCGCAGATCCTGCTTCGAGACATCCACCGCCGTCACATCCGCCACCTTCGTGGCCAGCTCCAGCCGCGCCGGATTAACGTCGGTGATCACCACATGCCGCGCCCCCACATGCCGCGCCACCGCCGCCGCCATGATCCCGATTGGCCCCGCCCCGGTGATCAGAACATCCTCGCCCACCAGATCGAACGACAGCGCCGTATGAACCGCATTGCCCAGCGGGTCCAATATCGCGCCGATCTCGTCGTCAATCGCGTCGGGTAGCGGCACCACATTGAACGCGGGCAACCGCAGATACTCGGCAAACGCGCCGGGTTCATTGACCCCGATCCCCCGCGTTTCCGGATCAAGGTGAAACTTCCCCGCCCGGCTCTGCCGCGAGTGCCGCCCGATCAGATGCCCCTCGCCCGAGCAACGCTGCCCGACCTTCACATCCTCGACATCGCGCCCAACTTCGACAATCACTCCGGCAAACTCGTGCCCGGTGATCAACGGCACCGGCACGGTTTTCGCGGCCCAGGCATCCCAATTCCAGATGTGAATATCGGTGCCACAGATCCCGGTCTTGTGGATCTTGATCAACACATCATCCGGCCCGATTTCCGGCACCGGCCTGCGTTCCATCCACAGCCCCGGTTCCGCCCGTGCTTTGACCAACGCCTTCATCTGATTGCTCATCAAATCACCCCCACCGCTTTGCCCGCACTTGAAAACGCATCCAACGCAAAATCGAGATCCTCACGGCTAAGCCGCGCATTCATCTGCGTCCTGATCCTTGCCGCACCCTTTGGCACCACCGGAAAAAAGAACCCCGCTACATAAACCCCACGTTCAAACAACGCACTTGCCATCGCTTGCGCCAGCTTGGCGTCGCCCAACATCACCGGAATGATCGGGTGCTCGCCGGGCAACAGCGTGAACCCCGCATCTGCCAGCCCCGCCCGCCAATAGACCGCATTGGCAAACAACTGCGCCCGCAGATCATCCGCCGCTTCAACGATATCCAGCGCCGCCAGCCCCGCCGCCACAATCGCCGGCGGCAGCGCGTTGGAAAACAAATACGGCCGCGCCCGTTGCCGCAAAAGATCAATCACCGCCTGCGGCCCCGCGATATAGCCACCCAAAGCCCCGCCCAACGCCTTGCCAAGCGTGCCGGTCAGAATATCAACCTCAACCCCGAAATGCGCTGCCATCCCGCGCCCTTGTGGCCCCATAAAGCCAGTGGCATGGCAGTCATCCACCATCACCAGTGCGCCATATTTCTGCGCCAGCGCCACCACTTCCGGCAGCTTTGCCAGATAGCCGTCCATCGAAAACACACCATCCGTCGCCACCATGATGAACCGCGCGCCCGCCGCCCGCGCCGCCACCAGTTGCGCCTCCAGATCCGCCATGTCGGAGTTGGCATAGCGATAGCGCTGTGCCTTGCAAAGCCGGATGCCGTCGATGATCGAGGCATGGTTCAGACTGTCGGAAACCACCGCATCTTCCGCCCCCAGCAATGGCTCGAACAGCCCGCCATTGGCATCGAAACAGGCGGCGAACAAAATCGCGTCATCGCGGCCCAGAAACTCGGCCAGCCGCGCCTCAAGCTCTCGATGCAAATTCTGCGTCCCGCAGATGAACCGCACCGAGGCCATGCCATAGCCCTGCTCGTGCATCGCCCCGGTCGCCGCCGCAATCAACGCCGGATGATCGGCCAAGCCCAGGTAGTTGTTGGCACAAAGGTTGATCATGGCACGTCCGTCCACCTGCACATGCGCGCTCTGCGGACTGGTGATCAGCCGTTCCCGCTTCATCAAGCCGTCGGCCTCGATCCCGCTTAGGGTCGCACGAAGATGGTCCAGAAAGGCTGATTTATCCGTCATGGCAGAAACTCCTCCGTCTTTACGGATTTTTGCCGCAAGCTTGCCGATAAGTCAATATACCGGAAACCCATCCGTTATCACGGAATCCGGCTTTTTCTTGCCTAAATACTCATCTTGCCTTGCCGCCACTCTGTCGCAAAAGGCGGTCAACTGTCCTGAACGATCAAAATCGCCCGCGCAGACCCACCTTCGGCACTTATCCGGTGCGGGCGGTCGGCGGGGTAGCGCGCGGTATCACCCGGCCCCAGCGTCGATTCCTCATCGCCCGACCCCACCACCAAGGCACCCTCAATCACCGTCAGATGTTCGCGGCACCCCGGCGAATGCGGGTCGGAAATCAACCGCCCCCCCGCCTCGAAGCTTAGCTCATAGACTTCATGCTCGCCCACCGCTTCGGCAGGCGACAAGATCCTGATCCGCAACCCCTCGCCTCGGCCATCAATCACAGGGGCAGAAAACGCCCGGATCACTTCGATCCCTGGCGCAGGATGGCCCTCTAAAAGCCCCGCAAAATCAACCTGTAACGCTTGGGTCAGGTTCCACAGCGTCGCCACCGTCGGGCTGCTTTCGCCCCGTTCGATCTGGCTGACCATGGATCGGCTGACACCCGATAATTTCGCCACCGCATCCAGCGACAGCCCGCGCGCCTTGCGGGCATCGCGCAACGATGCCGCCAAGCGGTCGTGGATATCGGAACGCGGGTTCATGCCTCAACATGTTCGGGCAAATCGCCCACGTCAACCATGCGCAACGCTCAGGTGCCGCAAAAGGTGCGATATTCGCCAAAACCGTCTGGCGCGGGCAGCGCATAGCCCTCTTGCCCGGCGCGTTCAACAAACGGGTCGGAAATCACCGCCAGCAGCGCCTCGAACGGTGCCATATCACCCGCCATCGCCGCCGCCAGTGCCTCTTCTACAAGGTGATTGCGCGGAATATAAACTGGATTCACCGCCTCCATCCGCGCCACCGCATCCGCGGCTAACCGCGCCTGCCAACGTGGCAACCACGCATCCAGCGCGTCACCAAACAGTGGCCGCAGGGCCGATGCGTCACCCGACAACCGCCGAAACCCCAGCGTCCAATCCTTGCCCGCCAGTGCCGCAAGAAACCCCTCAGCCAGCGCCTGATCCCCCGCATCACCCCCCAGAAGGCCCAGCTTCAGACGCATCTGACCCAACCACTCGGCCTGATAAAGCGGTGCAATACTGGCCAGATCTTCGGTAGCCAGCGCCACTGCCCGATCTTCATCCGCATCAAACAGCGGCAACAGGGTTTCCGCCAACCGCGCCAAATTCCAGCCCAAAATCAGCGGCTGATTGCCATATGCATAGCGCCCCTGCCGGTCGATCGAGGAAAACACCGTGCCCGACGCATAGCCCTCCATGAACGCGCAAGGCCCGTAGTCGATGGTCTCGCCCGAGATCGCCATATTGTCGGTGTTCATCACCCCATGCACAAACCCAAGGCCCATCCAGCGGGCAATCAACGCGGCCTGTGCGGCGATAACGGCCTGAAAAAACGCCCGGTACGGGTTCTGCGCGCCCGCCACGTCTGGGTAATGCCGCGCAATCGCGTAATCCGCCAGTTGGCGCACTTTATCCGCCTCGCCGCGGGCGGCAAAAAATTGAAACGTGCCGACGCGGATATGGCTGGCCGCCACCCGGGTCAGCACCGCCCCCGGCACTTCCGCGTCGCGCCAGATCGGCTCGCCCGTGGCCACCGCAGCCAACGCCCGCGTGGTTGGCACCCCCAGCGCATGCATCGCCTCGCCGATCAGATATTCGCGCAGCACCGGGCCAACGGCTGCCTTGCCATCGCCGCCGCGCGAAAACGGCGTGCGACCCGATCCTTTCAGCGCAATGTCGCGGCGCATTCCATGAAGGTCGTGCACCTCGCCCAGCAGCAGCGCGCGCCCATCGCCCAACTGCGGCGAGAACCCGCCAAACTGATGCCCGGCATAGGCCTGCGCCACAGGTTCGGCCCCATCGGGCAAAGCGTTGCCCGAAAACAGTGCCGCCCCCACCGCCTGCAACGCATCGGCGTCCAGCCGCAATTCCTCGGCCAAGCCCCGGTTCAGCTTCAGCAACCTCGGCGCCGGCGCACGCGCCGGGGCAACACCCAGCGAAAACCCCGGCAAATCACGGGCATAGCTGTTGTCGAAATGAAACGGCGGCGGGGCGAAATGGGTCATGGCACCTGCAAAATCCCTGGGGCGAAAACCTGCGCCCCCAAGTCTTTCATATGGGGTGAAACCCGGCTTCGACAACCCACCTCAGGGCATGATTTCCAGCCGCTGCAATTGCCAGACTGACCGGGAATAGATCACCTCGCTTTGATATTCCGATTTGGAATCATATGGATAGACAATCCAGATCGGCCCCTTGTCGCGCACTGTCAAGGCTGTCCCATTTTGCGCATAGGCCAGCATCGGCCCACCCTCGACCGCATCGCCCATGGGAATATCAACCCAATAGTCGTTGATCGCATAGGCGTCGATGACAGCGCCTTTGGCCCCCAGCCGGTCCAACAATGTCCGCAGGGAAACCCCGGTAAACTCTTGCACACCGACGGTCCAAAGCGTCGTGGTGCGAATGGTAACCGGCGGCAAACCAAGCAGCATTTCCCGGTCAAACCGCGCCATGCCGTCGCCATTGGTGATGGCCAGATCTCCCGTCACCTCCAGCACCACTTCGCCGCTGGGGATCGGCAATGGCGCGGTCTCGGCTACCGCAAAGCTTGTATACCCAAGCGGCACAGCCATCACAGCGGCATAGCCGACCAAGACGATACCCTTGCCAAACGGTATCCGGCTGACGAAATCACCCATGGCACCCAAACCCTTTAACATCACGCCATCCACCAGGCGCGCGCGATCTGACACCGCCCACCCCCCCTGTTCACCTAACAGACCAACCACGTGCTTTGCCCGAATCGGCTTAGCCCCATTTCTAACCTTAGCCTATCTGACTGTCTGCCTTTTCACGTTTGCCCAGACTTTAGCCTTTCCCCCTGGGTTAGCGCATCGCTGCTCAATCTGTCGGCAATCCACCCCGGAAACCCGGCGCCAACCTTGCTTTCAGATAACTGTCTGCGGCATTGCGCCGCAAACAGGTAAAATTTCTTTACCAATTCATTGATGTCTAGACAGACCCACTTCAATGTGTAAGCTGCGTCCATCTTCGTCTGATTACCAAGTGGAGAAACCACAAAGGCGTTGCTGAATACAACCTTAGGGAGGATCTTATGGATCGTCGTTCGTTTATTACCAAAGCCGGTCTTGCTGGCGTCGGTGCCGCTGCCCTTGCCGGGCCGGTCATCGCCCAGGATGCACCTACCATTACCTGGCGCGTCACCTCGTCTTTCCCAAAATCGCTCGACACCATCTACGGTGCCGCGGAAACCATGGCGAAATATGTCTCGGCAATGACCGGTGGCAAATTCACCATGCAGGTGTTTGCCGCTGGTGAAATCGTCCCCGGCCCGCAAGCCGCCGATGCCGCTGCTGCGGGTACCGTCGAGGCCTGCCACACCGCGTCCTATTACTTTTGGGGCAAAGATGCCACCTATGCGCTTGGCACTGCCGTGCCTTTCGGCCTGAACGCCCGCCAGCAGAACGCGTGGTTCTACTATGGCGGCGGCAATGAGATGATGAACGAATTCTACAATACCCAAGGCCTGCATGCCTTCCCCTGCGGCAATACCGGCGCGCAAATGGGCGGTTGGTTCCGCAAAGAGATCAACACCGTTGCCGATCTTAGTGGCCTCAAGATGCGTCTCGGCGGCTTTGCTGGCAAGGTGATGGAAAAGATCGGCGTTGTGCCGCAGCAAATTCCGGGCGGCGACATCTACCCGGCGCTGGAAAAAGGCACCATCGACGCCGCCGAATGGGTTGGCCCCTATGATGACGAAAAGTTGGGCTTCTACAAAGTCGCGCCCTACTACTACTATCCCGGCTGGTGGGAAGGCGGCGCTTGCCTGCACACCATGTTCAACAAGGCGGCCTATGACGCGCTGCCCGAGGATTACAAGGCCGTGCTGCAAACTGCCTGTCAGGCCGCGAACTGCGACATGCTGGCAAGCTATGACTTCAAAAACCCGACCGCGCTAAAATCCCTGATGGCCAATGGTGCGCAACTGCGTCCGTTCTCGGCCGAGATCCTCGACGCCTGCTATAAGGCCGCCCAAGAGGTCTACGCCGAAATCACCGCCGCAAATCCGGCCTTCAAAAAGATCTATGAAAGCCAGCTTGCGTTCAAAAAGGATGCCTATGTCTGGGCGCAGTTGTCGGAGTACAACTTTGACACCTTCATGATGATTCAGCAGCGCAGCGGCACGCTCTGATCTAATCTGCCAAACTGACCAAAAGCCCTGAAGCATGCTTTGGGGCTTTTGCATGTGCGCGCCCTACCTGCTTTCCCGCGCCGCCATGGAAAAGGCCCCAGAGTATCCCCTGGGGCCATAGCTTCATGCGACAGTAAATCCGATAAAAAAGGATACGTTTTAGGGCGCGGGTGCAGGTGCAGGTGCCGGGGTGCCAAAGCTGGGCAGCCCCCCAAGCCCGCCATCCAGACCGCCCAAGCCGGGCATCGCTGGCAGTTCCAGCTGGATGGTAGACGGATCGACCGCCGCCCCTTTGTAGTGCATCACCAAGCCGGGGAAGGTGATCACCACCCCGATCATCACCATCTGGATCAACACGAACGGCACAGCCCCCCAATAGATTTCCGATGTCTTTACCTCGGCCATCTTCTTGCCGGTCAGCTTGTCCAGATACGGCACCTTCGCCGCCACCGACCGCAGATAGAACAGCGCAAACCCGAACGGCGGATGCATGAACGAGGTTTGCATGTTCACCCCCAAGATCACCCCGAACCAGATCAGATCAATCCCCATTGCCGTGGCAGCAGGGGCCAACAGCGGCACGATGATGAACGCCAGTTCGAAGAAATCCAGAAAGAACGCAAGGAAGAACACCAGCGCGTTGACCACGATCAGGAAACCAACCTCGCCTCCCGGCAACCCGACCAGCAAATGTTCGACCCACAGATGCCCGTTGACGCCATAGAACGTCAGCGAGAACACCCGCGCCCCGATCAGGATGAACATCACAAACGCCGACAACCGCGTCGTCGCGGCCAATGCCCCGCGGATCACATCCATGTTCAGCCGCCCCTTGGCCGCAGCCAAGCCAAGCGCCCCAACCGCCCCCATGGCACCGCCTTCGGTGGGGGTGGCAATGCCAAGGAAGATCGTCCCCAACACCAGAAAAATCAACGCCAGCGGCGGGATCAGCACGATGATCACCTGCTGCGCCAACCGCGACATCATGTTGATCTTCAGGCCCTTATCCAGCATCGCCACAACGTAGATCACGCCCACCCCAAGGGTAAACCCGATCAGCCCGGCATCTTGGCCCAACTGTGGCGTCAAGAAATGCTGCGCCACATAGGCCATCAGACCAACCGCGACCAAGGCCACCAGAAACGACGTCACACCACTGCCCAAAGTGCGCGCCTCTTTCGGAAGCGCAGGCACCAGATGCGGCCGAAAGATCGACACCAACATCACATAGCCCAAATAGAACCCGGTCAGGATCAGGCCGGGGAACAGCGCGCCCTTGTACATGTCGCCAACCGACTTGCCCAATTGGTCGGCCAGCACGATCAACACTAGTGACGGCGGAATAATCTGCGCCAGCGTGCCAGACGCCGCAATTACCCCCGATGCCACCCGCCGGTCATAGCCATAGCGCAGCATGATCGGCAGGCTGATCATCCCCATCGCAATCACCGATGCCGCCACAACCCCCGTGGTCGCCGCCAACAGCGCCCCCACGATGATCACCGCATAGGCCAGACCACCGCGCACCGGGCCAAACAGCTGCCCCACGGTATCCAGCAGATCCTCGGCCATGCCAGATCGTTCCAGCACAATCCCCATGAAGGTAAAGAACGGAATGGCCAACAAGGTGTCGTTCGACATCACCCCCCAGAACCGATCCGGCAAGGTGCCCAGCAGGTTCCAGTCCAGAAAGATCGAGCCATTCGACAGCGGTGCCAACTCGACCCCGATAAAGAAGAAAAACAACCCGTTTGCCGCCAGCGAAAATGCCACCGGATAGCCCATCAGCAAAAACACAATCAACGAGACGAACATGATTGGCGCCATGTTCTGCGCAATAAGTTCCATCATTTCTTCACCATCTCGGCAATGCTTTCGCCCTCAAGAACGGCGGCTTCGTGTGACGATATGAACGGCGTCGGATCGTCGATCACCCCCCGCATCACCGCGATTTTCTTGATGATTTCCGAAATGCCCTGCAAGGCCAGCATGACAAAACCGATCAACAGCATCGACTTGGCGGGCCACAAGATCAGCCC